>JAUZRN010000019.1 GCA_030950375.1 Rhodothermus sp.
CGCAGCGCTCTGGGCAGTTCTTCTCTGATAGCCTGCCGGACTTCGCGACGGACCAGCGCCGCGAAACTTTCGGTGACGGCTTCTTTAAAAATTTCACGAAGATCCATAGAGTTGCACCCCTGTTTTTTTCTCGCATCTTAATGGTGCAGCGATTTTAGCGCTAACACATGACGTGCGAAAAATGCACGACTATGCATGCAAATCATTTATAAACAAAATATTCTACCAAAAAATTTATTCTGACCAGAGTCTGCATGCCAGCTCCTCCAATGCCTGGCGGTCAAAGCTTGCCAGGTAGCGCTCGGTGATCCTAACGTTGGCGTGCCCAAGTAGCTTAGAAATCGTGTACAGATCGCCAAATCGACGGGCTAAGTCGGCAACACTGTGGCGCGCTACGTGCATCGAAAGGGTCTCGGGGCGTTCAATGCCGGCCATGCGTGCCAGGCGCTTCAGCTGCTGGTTTACTATCGCATTTGCCGAAGAAATGCGCCGCCTAATCGCGTTTTCGTCGCGCAGGTCATGCGGCCTCAAGAACGGAAAAATGAACGGGCGCCATGGACCATCCCACCGACGGATAATCTCAAGGGCCACAGGGGGCAAAGGAACTTCGAGCAATCGGCCGGTCTTGCGCATGCGATAGCAGAGCCAGCATCGATCTGATTCCAACCCTCGAAGGTTATTTAGGGTAAGCCGGCACAGGTCTCCAAAGCGCACGCCGCCGCTATAGGTTGCCAGCAAAAAGGCATCGCGGGCCAGAGCTTCCACCGCCGGCGGTGGCGGAAGCTCCAGCTGGGCAAGCCGCTTAAGATCCTCAAAGGAAAGCCGGCGCCGCTCCGGAATAACCTCCTTGGGCAGTTGCACGCCCCGAAAAGGATCATGCGCCGGGTCAAGCAACCCCTGTTCGACCGTATAGCGCCATAACCGACGCAGGCATTGAAGATTCTTTCGAATGGTGTTAGGCCCATTGCCAATGCGCTCCAGAAACCGTTGAAAGCCTTTCACAAAGGTAGGCGTAAGGTCTTCCAAGCGAGCATTGGGCTGGTAAGCCTTAAGCTTGGCCAGAAGTACGCGCTGCTGCTTGTACGACCAAAAACGCCCCGCCTCTAATAGTCGGTCGGCCTGCTCCTGGCCCAACTCAAGCAGCAGACGGTGGCCGCCTCCTTTGAGCAGTAGCTTGGCTCGATCCGCCGATCCGGTTTCAAGCAGCGCTTTTTCGGCCTGAAGTTTCCAATTTCGCAGATGCCGGTTGTAGGTAGCGTGCAGCGGATGCGTTCTTCGAACCTCTTGGCGCTCCGCGTTCCAGTCTTCCGGCCTCACGTAAATGCCTGTTGCCAGAAAGCGCACACGTCGATTGCGTGTGAGACGCAGGTAGATCGGCACACTACCGTCTGAGCGTCGCCTGTTGAGGCGTAATACCAGCTTAACCGTTCCTACCCCCATCTTAACCCTGGATTGGATGGTACAACCCAAGGACTAATAAAAATTTGCCTCTAATGCAATGAGGAGTTGATAAAAAGATGACCATAAGGTATTGAAAAGAAACAGGATGCATTAAACGCTATACATCCTGTTAGAAAATTAAGAGTCCTGCCGTGGGCACCGGTGACAACGTGCGGCTTTCCCCGACGGATTTCAGGCACCACCACGTGCTGCCAGCCCGCCAGAGAGGTGCGGGGGGTGTATTGCCCTGTATAAATGCCGATTTGCCGCCAAACCTGACACTTCTATCAGGGTCTTAGAATTGTCGCCAGGCAATCGCAATGACGGGCACTTTGCTGTAGCACAGCTCCTGGCTGATCAGCAATCAAGTCCCACGACTCCTGCAATTCACACCCCTGATCCTGCCTTCAACGGCAAACGGCCTTCCCTCCAATCCCACCCCTTCATTTATGCCCCGGCATATGTCGGGCTCTGCCTCCTCTGCTCAAGCTCTGCTACTTTCATCAAGCCGCAATAACTTCCGTGTCACTCCTCATCAACTTCACGGCTTTTTTATATATAGAAGATTTGTTCCAGAAAGTCAAGCCTTGATCTGAAGATGATGCTTTCCGACCGCCGGCCGGACAATGTCTCAAAGTTTCAGACTCTCGGTTAAACCGTACATAATCCTGAACAATGTCTCTTTTTCTTTGTCCTGGTGGTCGTCTACTGCTCTTCTCTTCACTTATCGCCAAGCGAAGTAAAATGCCCTATTAACCGGTTCGTAGGATTCGGACAGTACGATAAAAACTATGTGCGTAATCCCTGTGTACTTTTCGCTGACAGCTTTGATTAATCTCCGGGCTTCTCCGCCGGCTGTATTTACAAACTGAACAACAACAGCATCAAGATCTCTGTGATCGCGCGCAAAGCACGTGGTTCGGAATGGCCACAAAGGCGCGACCGCCCGCGCTGACGTTGTCCAGAAGCGCACGCTGCTATTAACTGCCCACCATGTTACCCACGTAGCGCTCCCGGATAGGAGAGAGCAGCGGCTTTTTAAGTCGAATACCTCATCAACTGGAAGGGCAACCACCGTAGGATTTTTCGTAGGCCGTTACAATGATGTCCCGAAGCCCCCGCGCGGAAGGCGAATTGACGAAAAGCACGACGGCTGTACCATCGCGAAATTCTATTGCAGCACTGCGTAGCGCGTGCTTCAGACCGTTTGAATCAGGAGGATCCACCCGAAACCACCCGCCGAGCTTGCCATAGTAGGGGCCGGTGATCGTATTGCCAGAGTTCCATAATCCCACTAAGCTGCTGCGCATCTGCTGGCGCTGCTCCTCATCAAGCAGTTCATTAGAATGCCAGAGGTAAGCCCAGAATTTAGCTACATCATACGCGGAGAGTACCTATCCGTAGCCGCCAGCACGCAGCCTGTAGTCGAAGGTTTCGAAAACTCCCGAAAGATCCGAGGCTGAGCTGTAGGCCAGTACGCCTGCATTAGGGTCATTATCCTGAAGCGCTGCTCCTCCAATGCCCAGTGGGACAAAAACCTGGAGCTTCACGATCTGCTCGTAGCGGCGGGCAGTACGGGCTTCATCGTAAATGGCACCACCCGTGTAAGGATGGTCCTCAAGGATGGGTAGAATGATGCGTAACAGCGCGTGGTGCACATTTGAATATTTCCGCGTCTTCATTCCATTGGCTCCCCGGGCAACCATGGTGTTCAGCCTATCATAGACGGTAGACAGGGTTGTGTCTTCATTGACCACATCAAGGAATTGAGCATCTCGGGCCAAACCGGAGCGCTGCGATCGAGTTGTGTCTTCATTGACCACATCAAGGAATCCAGTACGGTGACTCATCAAATCCCTGAAGGAAAGACTTGAAACGTTGCGGCCAATTTCCCAATCAGGTGGCAGGTACTTGGAAAACTTTTCATCCAAGCTCAGGCCTTTCACCTTCAAAAGACGCATGGTGGCCACCGTAGTGATGGTCTTGCTGATGGAAGCCACATGCATTTTTTGAAATTCATCCCAGTATTGCAGGCCATCGCTTGGACTGCGCGCATACCCCTTGGAGCGTGTGAACTTTACCTGTCCGTTTTTCATAATCAAGTAGGTATATCCTTTAAGCCCGCTGGGTAATTCCTGCTTCAATTGCGTATGCAGTTTTTCTAGATCAATACCGGGTAGACACAGGTTATCAGAAATCAAATCCTGACACGCAGTAAAAAGCAGCATACAGAGTAAGGCAGATGCCAGAACGAGCAAAACAGATCCCTTCATTGTTCCTTCCATGTTGTTGAAGTAAGGAATTATGGCTGTTCTCCCAGCCAGTATCTATGCAGATAGGCTTCCGAAAGACTGCCGACACCTCCTCCGTTTTTCATGGGCCACATCCTGACCGAGAAAAGGGAGATCAGCGTAGGGAAATTCGGAAGGCTATAAGCAATCGGTACGTTTACCAAATAAAAGCATTACTTTCCCAAGAATGGGATCACTTTGACGCAATGTAGGTGTGTCTCTGACTCATTAGCCGGCGATAAGTCTTCTAATAGAAATGACTATACAGGTATACCTTTGGACTAAGCTGGTGCCAGGCCGGAGGTATGCACGTGTGGTGCCAGTTCCCAGAGATGGACCAGCTCGTTGAGCAGGTCTTCCTCGGTGTCCAGGAAGGTGCCGTCGGCATTGGCGATCTGCACCAGGTCGTGAAAGGCTGTCAACCGCTGCGCAGGTGTAAGAGCCAGCTTGACCGCCTCGGCTGCAGCCCGAAGATCCGCGTCCGTCAGGCCTTCGGCGTAGCGATCGATGGCCTCCTGCAACACGGCCGCCAGTTGCTGTTCGGTCAGCTTCGGACACCAGGCGCGCAGCTTACGCACGATGATCTGCCGCTCCTGACGGGTTAGCTCATGATCGACCCCATGCGCCAGTACCAGGTAGAGCAGAGCCAGAGGGATAAGTACCTCTGGAATATCCTCCTGTCCTGGGTCAAGGACGCGTCCACGCTCGTAAGGCGGTTCGAGTCCCCAGCGGCGGGCTATCAGGTTCAACAGCTGGCGTTCGCTTTCCATTACGATGCCGTCGGCCTCCACAATACGCAGCAGATCGTGCAGCACCGCCTGACGCTGCGCCCGGGAGAGGTGAGGTTCAACGGCTTCCAGGGTAGCCTGCAGCAGCGCCTCTGGATCTTCAGCGGCCAACAGCACATCGAAGGCCTCCAGGACCAGCGTCCGTAGCTGGTCCGGGGGCATGGTGGGACAACGCGCCTGCAACTGGTCGATCACCGCCTCCAGGCGTCCATCACCAACCGGCAGCCCTTCCCGCGACGCCGCAATCAGATACAAGAGGGCCAGCTCCTGCAGCCGGCCGGCCATGCAGTGCAATGTAGACATGCCAGATCCCCTTTTCGTTCTGAAAGATCTTCTATGGTCAGCCCAGCGGGATGGTATTTTCAACCTGGCCGGTATCGGCCAGCCGGCTGTGTTTCTTTAACAAATTTCAGAAAGCGAAGTGCTTAGATGCAAGTCCAGTTTGTTACGCTTTTGCAAGGGATTCATGTTCGGCCGATACACGTAACACTTTAACCGCCTTGACCATTGGATCGGCTGGATCATCGCCTCGGAGAATACGGAAACCCAGCTTCTGACACACGTGCTGCATGGCCTGGTTCTGTACCAGAATGTCAGCTACGATGCGTTCCAGTCCTTCGACCTCGCCGATCTGGATGAGCCGTCGCAGGAGCTCGGTACCCAGCCCTTTGCCCTGCACATCGTCACGCACAAGCATAGCGAATTCGCCGTCGTTCGTGCCGTAGATTTTGGTCAGGCGAGCCACAGCCAGAATCTCAGGACGACCGGTCTGGGGGCTTCGCCACTCAGCCACCAGGGCCATCTCCCGGTCGTAGTCGATGAAACAGAGGCGGGCCAGTCGCTCGTGGGCCACCCGCTGGCTGAGCTTGAGCAGGCTGGCGTAGCGCAGGTAAACGCTACGCTCTGAAAGCTTGTGGTGAAAATCTACCAGCAGCGGCTCATCTTCTGGGCGAATGGGACGAATCAGCACCGGCGAGCCATCCTTGAGCCGCCAGGTGCCCATGTACTGGCGGGGATAGGGACGAATGGCCGGACGCGGTAGCTCCTCCTCGTGCATTTCCGGCGGATGCAGCACGATTCGGGCATCCAATGCTACGATCTGGTCGGGCGCGGCCAGCAGCGGATTTACGTCGATCTCCCGGATCCAGGGCTGCTCGACCACCAGCTGGCTAAAGCGCACCATAAGCTTCTCCAACCGGTCGAGGTTGACGGGCGGCCGTCCGCGTACGCCCCGCAACGCCCGATACACCTTTGTCTGTTCCATCATGCGTCGCGCCAGCGTAGTATTGAGCGGCGGCAAACCGAGCGCCCGGTCGCGGTAGACCTCTACAAGCGTCCCGCCTGCCCCGAAGAGCAAGACGGGCCCGAATTGCGGATCGATCGTGCTTCCGATGATCAGCTCATAGCCATCCCGCACAGACACCATTGGCTGCACCGTAACGCCATCGAATGCGTCGGACAGACCGCGAGCTTCCAGACTATGCCGGATTGTTTCAAATGCCTGCTGTACTTCGTCGGGCGTACGCAGGTTGAGCTGCACTCCGCCTACGTCTGTCTTATGCGTAATCTGAAGCGAATGCAATTTCAACACCACCGGATAGCCCAGCTCTCCGGCAGCCGCAATGGCCTCCTCGGCCGTACGTGCCAGACGGGTGGGGGTAACGGGCAGGCGGTAGGCGGCAAGTACCTGTTTGGCCTCATGTTCGGTCAGCAGCGTGCGTCCTTCCCGGCGGACTTTTTCAATAACCTGGCGAGCCTGCTCTCGATCGGGGCCTCCATCGATTTCGTCATCGGGCAGCGACGGCGTTTCATAAAGGGCCCGCAGGTTGTAACTGTAGCGCCACATGTAGTTGAACACGCGCGTGGCGGTATCAGGGTACTGGAAGGTAGGGATGCCAGCACGGTTCAGGATCTTTCGTCCGGCGGCCACCTCTACCCCACCCATCCAGCTGGCCAGGATCGGTTTGCGGCTCTGAGCAAAACGGCGGAGTTGTTCTGCCGTCTGGGTAGGCTCGGTCATCGCCTGCGGCGTCAGAATAACCAGCAGGCCGTCACTGTTTTTATCGACCAACGTCACCTCCAGGGCCTTCGCGTAGCGTTCCGGATTGGCATCGCCGAGGATGTCCACCGGATTGCTACGGCTCCAGTGCGGCGGCAGGAATTCATTGAGTCGCTTTACCGTCTCCTCCGAGAGCTCAGCCAGCTGGCCGCCCCCCTGGACAAGCGTGTCGGTGGCCAGTACACCAGCGCCCCCTGCGTTGGTCAGAATGGTCAACCGGGGGCCTTCCGGACGAGGCTGTTTGGCCAGCACTTCAGCCATGTAGAACAGGTCGGCAATACTATCGACGCGTAGCACCCCCGTCCGCCGAAACGCTGCGCTGAGCACCTCGTCGCTCCCGGCCAACGAGCCGGTATGCGAAAGCGCCGCTTTTGCCGCTTCTTCGGTACGCCCGGCCTTGATGACAATGATCGGCTTCTGGAGCGCCACTTCGCGAGCAGCTGACAGAAACGACCGGGCATCGCCGATCGACTCCATGTAGAGGATAATGCTCTTCGTGTACGGGTCATTGCCCAGATAGTAGATCAGGTCGCCCCAGCCTACATCCAGCATCGAGCCAATCGAGATGAAGGCGCTGAAACCGACGTTCTCTTCCAGGCTCCAGTCCAGAATCGATGTCAGCAGCGCTCCGCTCTGGCTGATGAAACCCACTGTACCCGGCCGTGCCATGGTGCTGGCAAAGGTGGCATTCAGCCCGGTGACAGGCCGCATCACGCCCAGACAGTTCGGTCCGATAATGCGCATGCCCCCTTTGCGCGCAATCGTCAGGAGCTGTTCCTCCAGCCGCCGTCCCTCGTCGCCGATCTCTTTAAAGCCGGCCGAGATGATCACGGCCCCCTGAACCCCGGCTTCCACACACTCCTGCACAACGCCGGGCACCGTAGGGGCAGGCGTGGCAATGACAGCCAGATCCACCGGCTCAGGAATCGCCTTCACCGAAGGATAAGCCCGAATGCCCAGCACATTCGTGCGGCGAGGATTGACCGGATAGACCGTGCCGCCAAATGGATTGCTGATCAGATTCCAGAGCAGCATCCGTCCTACACTGCCCGGACGCTCACTCGCACCGATAACAGCCACGCTGTGCGGTTTAAAAATGGCATCCAGATGCAGACGAGGCGGCTGAAACAACTCATGAGAGGGATCGTGCTGATCGGTCGCAGGCCGGACTTCCATGGCGCTCTACGGGTTAAGGATTGGGTCATAATTTATACCAGAACTTCTACCATAGCCAGCGCGGGAAGTTGAACGGATTCGATAAATTGATCATTTCCTTACCGAATTGTCTGCAATTCCTCAACGAAACGCTGGACCAGGGAGATTGCCTCGTCAGGCGTTCGCGCTTCGGCATAGATGCGAAGGATGGGTTCGGTGTTAGATTTTCGCAAATGCACCCAGCCTTCTTCCAGGTCAATTTTCAGTCCGTCGATGGTCGTGATGCGAGCATGCGCGTAGCGCTCAGCCAGCCGCTGCAGGATCTGATCGGCCTCCAGGTGGTCGAGGGGAAGCTTGTGCTTGACCATCGCGTAGCGGGGCAACGTGGCTACCAGTTCCGAGAGCGACTGTTCCAGATTGGCCAGATGCTGAAGTACCATGGCTGCCCCCACCAGCGCATCGCGCCCGTAGTGCACCTCAGGCAGAATTACCCCACCATTGCCTTCACCCCCCAGGACAGCGCCAACCTCTTTCATTTTCTGAACCACATGGATTTCGCCAACGGCTGCCCGATAGACAGGCATGCCGTAACGGGTAGCCACTTCATCGATGGCCCGTGAAGAAGATAGGTTGGTGACAAATGGCCCCTCCCGGAAGCGCCACAGAAAATCGGCCGCAATCACCTGGGTCAGTTCCTCGCTGACATACACGCCGCCATCGGCAATGAGTGCCAGACGATCGGCGTCGGGATCCACGACCAATCCCAGGTCGGCGTCGGTGTCGGCCACCGCCTGCATGGTCTCCTGCAGATGCTCGGGCAGTGGTTCGGGGGGATGTGCGAAGCGACCATTCGGCTCGCCGTTGACCAGCATCACTTCGGCCACTCCCAACCGCCGCAGCAATACGGGCAATGCCACGGCTCCTACCGAGTTGATGCCATCCACCACTACCCGGAACTGCCGGCGTCGAATGCGTTCGGGATCGATAAAATCCAGCGCCAGAATTCGTTGAATGTGTTCATCCAGAAAATCGCGCACGGCGTAGCTTCCCAGCTGCTCCCAGGTCACCAGCGGCAGGGTTCTGGCTTCAGCCAGCATCAGCACCTGACGGGCCTCGTCTGGCGTCAGGAACTCCCCCTTACGGTTGAGCAGCTTCAGCGCATTCCATTCGGCCGGATTGTGTGAGGCTGAAAGCACAATGCCTCCATCGGCAGCGACCACCTGCACGGCCACTTCGACGGTTGGCGTCGTAGCCATTCCGGCATCAATCACCTCACACCCCACGCTTTGAAGCGTCGCCGTTACAATGCGGGCACAGACTGGTCCAGTTACACGTCCGTCACGCCCCACTACGACACGAGGGCACCGCTTTGCTGTCTGCCGATGCAGCCAGGCTCCAAAAGCACCCGCATAACGCACCAGCTCCTCAGGTCCCAACCCGGCTCCAAAAATACCCCGAATGCCAGAAATCGACGCAATCAAAACGGGCTTCTCAGACATGATCCTCGCGTGTTCATGAGCTTGTGATATTGTCAGTAATTTCGCACAGAATCGACCTAAAAGTCGAGCTTTTCAAAAGAAGTCCATTGACAATGTAGACTTTCAAGTCGTTTTTATGAAACAGCCCCTGCAGGGCAACGTTCGGCAGGATAGGAACGCGTTTTTGGTAGATTGATCATGATGGGTTTACGCTGGAGCATTCCGGTTTCTCCGTACGATCACCGGGCGCGTGCACGCTGGTGGTTTGCCCTACTGACAGCCTTTTTCACGCTGGCACTGATCTCTTGGGGCGGCTTTGTAACCACGATCGATGCTGGCATGGCGGTACCCGACTGGCCTTCGTCATTTGGCTCGTACGACCCGTTTAAAACAGGTTTTCATGACCCCACCGATCCCTCAGCACAATGGTGGGATCGCACGCCGATTCTGGCCGAACACGGCCATCGGCTGTTGGGTGCCCTGGTGGGATTGCTGACCATAGGGCTGGCGGTGTGGACCTGGCGGCGCGATCCTCGCCGCTGGATGCACCAGGTGGGCTTCGCCGCGCTGGGACTCGTCATCTTTCAAGGCATCCTGGGCGGCCTACGAGTCACTGAAAATTCGCTTACGCTGGCGGCCGTACATGGCGCGACGGCTCAGCTCTTCTTCTCGCTCATCGTAGCCATAGCCCTCTTTACCTCACCAGCCTGGCTGGAAGCCCGTGCTATACCGGCTGAGGCGCCTCCTCTGGAACGGTTGCGTCATCTGGCCCTGTGGACGATCGGCGCACTTTACGGGCAGATTATTCTGGGCGTACTGCTGCGTCATCCCGGTCAGGGGATTGCCATTAACTTTGCTGTAGTGCATATTGCTGGCGCCTTTGTGGTAACCGGACTGGTGCTGGCTGTATTCATCCACGTGCAGAAACACTTTGAGGACAACCTGTTGCTCAGCC
The DNA here is from genome assembly GCA_030950375.1 of Rhodothermus sp. Lineage (GTDB taxonomy): Bacteria > Bacteroidota > Rhodothermia > Rhodothermales > Rhodothermaceae > Rhodothermus. Next base: position 10,167 of record JAUZRN010000019.1, read on the forward strand.
GGGCAGCCTGGGCTATGCTCTGGATCGTAGCGCTACAGTTTGCGCTGGGCCTTTCGGCCTACCTGGTGCTGCTGTATGAGACACCGGTAGCGCTGCGCAGTGCGCTGCAGGTGACGCTGCGCACAGCCCACGTTGCCACTGGAGCACTACTCATGGGTAGTACCGTGGTGCTGGCCCTGTTGGCTCTTCGTCGCCGTGCTGCGGCAACGGCTTCGGTGGTCATCCCTGAGCTAACCACTACCCCACAAACCAACCTCTGAAATGGCCGAGACCGATCAATCGCGCTCCCTGCTGGCTACATTACCGCTATCGGCCAGACGTCGTCTCCAGCTCCAAGCCGTCTGGGAGCTGACTAAGCCGGAGATTACCTTTCAGGTAACGCTCTCGGCACTGGCCGGCTATCTGCTGGGTACCCCGGGCGCGCTCAACGGATGGCACCTGCTGGGCACGCTGACCGGCACCGGGTTGACGGCGGCGGGCGTCGGGGTACTGAATCATTACATGGAGCGGGACTACGACGCCGCCATGCGGCGGACAGCCCGTCGTCCGCTGCCATCGGGGCGTATTTCTCCCACAACAGCCCGCTATCTGGGCATGCTGCTCGTCTTTGCCGGCATAGGGCTGCTCTGTCCGGTAGCCAACGCATTGACCGCCGCGCTGGCCATTGCTACCGTCCTGCTCTACCTGTACGTGTACACCCCGCTCAAACGCCGCACCAAGTACAATACCCTGATCGGTACCATTCCAGGTGCCCTGCCTGCGCTGGGCGGCTGGACAGCCGCCACAAACAACCTGGAAATTGGCGGCTGGACGCTCTTTGCTATCCTGGCCGTCTGGCAGATGCCTCATTTTCTGTCGCTGGCCTGGATGTACCGCAAAGATTATGAACGGGCTCACTACCAAATGCTCCCTGTCGTGGAGCCGGATGGCCGCTCAACCGCCCGGCAAACCCTCGGCTTTACCGCCCTACTACTGCCTCTGGGCATCAGCCCTTACCTGGCCGGCGTGGCCGGTCCGATCTACCTGGTCGGCGCCGTGATACTGGGACTGTACTTTCTGAGACCGGCGATCGCCTTCTTCCGGACGCGCCATGTACAGGAGGCCCGCCGCGTCCTCATCGCGTCGGTCGTCTATATTCCCGCTCTGACGGGCCTGATAGTGGTGGACTGGTTGTTGCGATGAAGACGTCTGAAGCTGCTATCGAAGTTGAAGCGCTGACGTTCCGCTACGGCTCTCGTACTGCTCTCCGGTCGCTCTCGCTACGCATCCCCTCTGGTTGCTGCTTTGGCCTGCTGGGCCCCAACGGCAGCGGCAAAACCACCCTGATGCGTCTGCTGGCAACGTTACTTCGCCCTACTGCAGGACGCCTTCGGGTATGTGGCCATGATACGACCGAAGCGGCCAGCACGGTTCGCCGTTGCCTGGGCGTGGTCTTCCAGCAACCTGCTCTCGACGGCGACCTGACCGTCGAAGAAAATCTGCGCCTGCACGGCGCTTTCTATGGCCTGCGAGGCGCGGCGCTGATGCACCGCATCGACGAGCTGCTGACACGCTTCGATCTCCAAAATCGCCGACACGAATTGGTGCGTCGCCTCTCGGGCGGACAACAACGGCGCGTAGATCTGATACGTGGCCTGCTGCATCGCCCTCGGATACTGCTACTCGATGAACCCACGACAGGCCTGGATCCACTGGCCCGCTATGCTTTCTGGCAGATGTTACGCCAGCTACGCCAGACGGACCGGCTGACGCTGGTCGTGGCCACGCACTTGCTGGAAGAAGCTGAACTATGTGACAAAGTGGCTTTGCTCGATGAAGGGCGCCTGGTGGCGATCGGTGCACCTGAATCTCTGGCCCGGGCACTGGGCGACGAGGTGCTCTGGCTCGAAACCCCCGAGCCCGAAGCGATTGCCGAGCTTGTTCGGACGCACTTCGGTATCGAAGCCCGTGTGACCGGTTCTTCGGTGCGTGTGGCAGCGCCTGATGTCCATACGCTACTCCCTCACCTCTACGAAGCCCTGGGCGACCGTCTGCGCAGCGCTACCATACGCCGTCCGACCCTCGAAGATGTGTTCCTGGTACACACTGGCCACCATCTACACGCCCGGGAGACTGCTTCGCCTTCATGAATACCATGCTACAGACCATCCGTATGCTCTGGTGGCGCGAACTGGTCAAGTTCGTGCGTGACCGGGCCCGACTGTCTGGCGCACTGGTTCAACCGCTGGTCTTCTGGTTATTGCTGGGACTGGGCTTTCATGGATCGATCCGTCTGGCCGGACCCGCCACGCCTGGCTCTTATCTGGCCTATCTACTACCCGGTATCGTGGTGCTGACGATCCTGTTCACAGCTATCTTTTCCACCATGGCCATCGTCGAGGAACGCAAAAGCGGGTTGCTCCAGGCGGCACTGGTAGCACCCGTACCACGCATGGCGCTGGTCCTCGGCTATGGGCTGGGGGGCACCACGCTGGCGCTGCTGGAAGCCGTACTTCTACTGGGACTGCTTCCCTTTGTCAATGGCGTCCGTCTGACACCGTCCGGTCTGGCTCTGACCCTGGGCGTCAGTGTACTGACCGGATTAGCCTTTGCAGTGCTGGGTTTTGTAGTGGCCTGGCACGCTACTTCCACGCGCGGCTACCATGCCGTGATGAACGTAGCCCTGCTGCCCCTCTGGGCGCTTTCGGGTGCTGTCTTCCCCATCGAAGGCGCCGCGCCAGTTCTGCAGGTGCTTATGCGGCTCAATCCTGTTACGTACATGGTCAGCGCCCTGCGCCAGGGACTGTTCGGTCCAGATGCTGCCGGATCGGTCAGTACCCCCGAAGCCTGCCTGTTTATCACAGGGCTCTTTACCGTGGCGCTGTTGCTGCTGGCCGTGCGTACCGTACGCCAGCCGCTTCCACGCCTCTGAGCACTACCGCGCATAACGCGCAGCAATCTCGTCCAGCTTTGTCTGCAACTCTGATGCAGACAGCCAGCGCCCCCGCACCATAACCCCCACGCGACGTCTCAGGTGGTCCAGGTCTTCAAGCGGATTCTTTTCGAGCAGGATCAGATCGGCCCGGTGGCCGACAGCCACCACCCCAAAGCTATCGTGCCGCTGAAAGTAGCGACCGACGTTGTAGGTAGCCGAACGCAGAATCTGATAGGGGGTCAACCCGGCTGCCTCCATACGTTCGATCTCCCGATACACCGAAAAACCTGGCACGCTGAACTGCTGGGGAGAATCGGTACCAAATAGAATGCCCACTCCCCCATCGGCCAGTGCCTTGAGCAGTCGCATTCGATTGGCGATATGCTGGCGCGCCGCCTTCCGGTCAAGCTGCGGATTGGCCAGCCGGCGCTCGTGCGCCTGCACCCATCGTGCGACAATATCCGGCGGCATGTAGCGCAACTCGTCATAGGCCTGCACCGTCTCCAACTCCAACGCACCCATCAACACCTCCCAGAGCGCCATCGTTGGCACCACCCAGGCCCGCGCCTCCCGCGTGAGACGCACAATCTCTGCCATACGGGCTTCGTCCACAGGCCGGTCGAACGCATCCAGATAAGCGATAAAACCGTCCAGGTGGTCAAACGTCTCCTGTCCCATCTCCAGGGCATGGCGTAGTCCGACAGCGTCCGGCACATGCCCGGCAAAGCGGATCCCCACCTCATGCGCGGTACGTGCCATGGCATCGTAGACTTCAGGACGAAGCCCTTCTTGCACTTTCAGCAGATCCCAGCCTTCGGCTTTCTGGCGGCGGACCATTTCCGCTGCTTCCTCCGGCGTGCGCACGGTTCGTCCACTAAACGCAGGCCCGGCCAGGTAAAGCGTCGGCCCTATCAGTTCCCCTCGCTGAATGCGTTCCCTGAGCTCCAATTGGGCAGGATTACCCAGCATCCCACGCACGGTCGTGACCCCATTGGCCACATAGAGCCACATCACGTCTTCAATGTACTGTGCTGGCGCGTTGCCGCCAGGTACGTGCCCATGCATTTCGGCCAACCCCGGCATTAAGTAGCGCCCTCTGCCGTCGATGCGCCGCGCGTTCTCCGGTATCTCAACAGCAGCCGCCGGCCCTACCGCCACGATACGCGTGCCACGCACCAGTACCGTCTGATCAGCCAACACCGTGTCCCGATCCATCGGCAGCACGTTCACCTGAACAAAGGCCGTAACCGGCTCATCAGTCGGCTGCGCCTGGCAGGCCAGCACTCCCCAGAAGAGCACGCCCAACAGCTTGTAGATCTTCATGGCGGTCTTTCACTCTTTCGTGGACAGGACTACTTAAAGCATACGAAAGCAAAGGCCTGAAAGAAAGGGGGCATGCCTCTTCTTGAAAACTGTTTGATGCTTTCGCATGTTGCACGGCCTGTCTTTTTCGCCCGCGCATCATACAGACAGAACCCCGCGTTCCCAGTCGAACTGGCCCAACAACGTGTCGATCCGATTGACGCCCCGGCCGTACCGACCACGACGTCCGTCTGGTTGAACGCGATCCTCACCCAAGAACCTCTGCAGACGGATCCGTCCGATGCTCATCAGGATTCGGATGACAGATGCTCCCGAGACAACACGCCTCTGCCACGCGTAATGTGCCCCATGCCGTTTCCAATGCCATACGTCAACCGTGTTCCAGCTCCATGTGTTCATCACCGAGAAACCCTGACAAAGAAACAACTCTTTTCCTCCCTGGCTATATAAAAGCGGAAATGTCCGATCGACGCACGAAGGGCTCATGCATGACGGAACGTTAACCCTTATCCCAAAAATGATCCAACAAGGTAGTTAAACATGCGGAATCAACAGGATCAAAAAACAGGCAGTCCTCCTCGCATTCAGTCCCTTAAGGTTCAGAACTTCCGGGCGTTACGGAATGTGGAATTTAAAGATTTATCGCCTCTTACCGTTCTGCTCGGGCCTAATGGTAGTGGGAAATCCACGGTTTTTGACATTTTTGCCTTTCTTTCAGAGTGTTTTGAGTTAGGGCTCCGCCGCGCCTGGGACAAACGAGGACGTGCTCGGGAACTTAAAACACGCGATTCCAAAGGACCTATCACCATTGAGATTAAATACAAAGAGCCAGGATATCCTGTGATTACCTATCACCTCAGCGTGGATGAAAAGGAAGGGAAGCCCGTTGTCATTGAAGAATGGTTACAGTGGCGCCGTGGGCAGAGAGGACGTCCCTTCCGATTCCTTGAGTTCCATGAAGGAAAGGGCCGGGCCATCAGCGGAGAACGGCCTGACGAGAAAGACCATCGGGTAGAAATTCCGCTCAAAAGCCCTGATCTTCTGGCTGTGAATGCCCTTGGCCAGTTCGAAGATCATCCACGCGTAGCAGCACTACGCGAATTCATTACCGGCTGGTATGTCTCGTACCTGTCGGTGGATGATGCACGCGGACAGCCAGAAGCTGGTCCGCAAGAACGGTTATCACGCACCGGAGATAACCTGGCCAATGTCATTCAATACCTGGCCGAACAACATCCGGACCGGTTGGAAAAGATCTTTGAAGTATTGCGTCAGCGCGTTCCCCACATCGAAAAAGTGCTGGCTGAGATGATGCCCGATGGCCGCCTCCTACTTCAAATCAAGGATGCGCCTTTTTCACATCCTATTCTTTCCCGGTTCGCTTCGGACGGTACCTTGAAAATGCTTGCCTACCTGGTACTTCTCTATGATCCCACTCCCCCACCGTTCATCGGCATTGAAGAGCCGGAAAACTTCTTACACCCGCGCCTTCTACCAGAACTTGCCGAGGAATGCCGTAACGCAACGGAGCGAACGCAACTGCTCGTTACAACTCATTCTCCTTATTTCGTCAATGCACTCCGTCCGGAAGAAGTTTGGGTGCTTTGGCGGGATGAGCAGGGATACACCCGAACAAAACGCGTTTCACAGATCCAGGGGATACCCGAATTTGTCAAGCAGGGTGCCCAGCTTGGAGATCTGTGGATGGAGGGATTCTTCGGTATGGGAGACCCGCTGGTAAACGAAGGGATGCTCTCAACAGCGAAGACAGAGTAGCTCTCAGAAATGACGCAGCACTTCGAATTTCTTGTCGAGGACCAGTCTATGGAGGTCTTTCTACGTGGTTTGCTTCCGCGCTTGTTACCACCTAACGTAACTTTTAAAATCCATTCATTTCAGGGCAAGCATCATCTATTAAAAAGACTGGAGCAGCGACTTCGGGGATACGCAACCTGGCTGCCACCTAACTGGCGCCTCATGGTTATCGTGGACCGAGATCATGACGATTGTCAAGAACTGAAAAGCCGTCTGGAGCAGATTGCAGCGAATGCCGGGATACGCACGCGCAGTCGGCCACCTATATGCTGGCAACTTGTAAATCGGATTGCTATAGAAGAACTGGAGGCCTGGTATTTCGGCGAATGGGACGCCGTCCGATGTGCCTTTCCCGGAGTTGGGAAGAATGTTCCTCGTCAAAAACGGTTTCGCAATCCCGATGCAATTACGGATACGTGGGAAGCATTTGAACGGATTTTGCAACGCTATGGCTATTTCAAAGGGGGATTACCAAAGATTCGCGTCGCAAAAAAGATAGGTCAGCACTTCGACCCTACGCGTTGCCGATCGCAAAGCTTTATCTGCTTCCACAACGCCTTGAAGGATGCCCTCCAAAAATCAAAGGACTGTATGTAATTTTTTTAAATTCGAGCACTTCGTCCAGGGTCACTTCGTCTGAACGATCCCGATAAGTACAGCGAATCTTCACCCCCTCCAGAAGACCTCATAAAAGGTACCTGGATCTCTTTTCGCTCATAGCATGGTATGCTCCTGCGCCCCCGAACCCTTCCGCAGACCCCGCGTTGGAATGGTGCCGATGAATGAAAGCCCGGTCGGATCGTGCCCATGCCCACGCCTGTTGATCTGCGGACGCTCAGTCGCGAGGAGCTGGAGCGGCTGGCCGAACAGCTGGGCGAGCCGCGTTATCGGGGCCGTCAGCTCTTTAAATGGCTCTATGGAAAAGGCGTCGCGTCTGTCGAGCAGATGACAGACCTGCCGAAAGCCTTTCGGGCCGAACTGGCCCGATGCACTCGCATCACACACCTGATACCGGTACGTCAGCTCACGGCCAGCGACCAGACCATCAAGGTGCTTTTCCGCTTGCCCTCAGGTCGTTATGTCGAATCGGTGCTGATTCCTGATTTCGACCGGGAAACCGGCCGGGTTCGTCGGTTAACCGTGTGCGTCTCCAGCCAGGTAGGCTGTGCGATGGGCTGCGCTTTCTGCGCGACCGGTCTGATGGGATTCCAGCAGAACCTGACGGCCGGCGAGATCTACGACCAGGTCTGGCAACTCAACCGGCTGGCCGAGGAACGCTTCGGACGGCGCATCACCAACGTCGTCTACATGGGCATGGGCGAACCGCTCCTGAACTACGAAGCCGTCCTCCGAAGCGTAGCACTGCTGACCGATCGGGATGGACTGGGTCTCTCACCCCGTCGCATCACGGTTTCTACCGTTGGACTGGCCCGTCGCATCCGCCAACTGGCGGACGACGGTGTACGTTTCCGGCTGGCTGTTTCGCTACACGCCCCTACCAATGCCCAGCGTTCGGCCATTATGCCGATCAATCGCAGCGAGCAGACCGACCTTGATGATCTTATCGACGCCATTCGCTACTTCGAGACGCGTACCGGCCAGACGATCACCTACGAATACTGTCTGTTCGAAGGCTTTAACGATCGCCCGGAAGATGCGCACCGCCTGGCCGACCTCACCGAACAGGCGCCCGGCAAGGTCAACCTGATTCTTTACAACCCCGTCGAAGGTCTGCCTTTCCGACGTCCCTCCGAGGAACGTCTGCAGGCCTTTATCCGCGTGTTGGTAGCCCGCGGCGTCACGGTCACCGTACGCCGAAGCCGGGGACAGGACATCAAGGCAGCCTGTGGCCAACTGGCCATCTACGAACAGACAACTTCAGAAGCAGTGACATAATGCTGTCATGCTTCCTGGGGCAACTTATTCATCAGACCGTATGGGGCCATGAATAACCGACATGCTGAGCCCATGGTCGATTCCCGGGCCGAGCTGCAATGGAGTTTGCTGCGTTGGATGGGTGGTTTTGTCACAGGCGCACTGGCTGTGCTGCTTCTGCCCAGAGCCGTGCGTCTGTTCATCCGGCGTATCCTGCCTGGTCTGTTGCTCGACGTGATCCTGGCTGTCACCATCGGGCTGATCACTGAAAAAGCGATCGAGTGGTTGCAGCACCATCCAGAAGCTTCACCAACCGCACCAGAACCGCATGGAGCCGCTTCGTCGACCGAACGAACGTCCTGATCGCCTGGGCGTCATCACGCATGGATCGCTCACAAAAGGCGTCGAGATGAAGCTTGATGCCAGTGAGTCGATCGAAGACATTGTGGCAGGCACGTTCGTGGTCATTCAGGGCGAAAAGTACGACTTTTTTTCGATGATCACGGACGTGCGCATTGATGCTGCCAATGAAAACATTCTGCTCCATCCACCGCCGCCCGGCGATGGCCTGCTGCGTCAGATCCTGAAGGGCTCGGGCACCTATGCGACCGTCACGCTCAAGCCCATGCTTATGATGCGTAATGACGGCCTGCAGGAGCTGGCCGAAATTCTACCCGTCAAGACCGTGCCCAGCCACTTTGCACCAGTGGCCCGGGCCACTGCCGAAGATGTCGCCCGCATTTTCGGAAACGAGGCTAACGAAGGCGGCAATCGTTACTTTCAGATCGGCGAACCGCTGGGTATGCCCGGCATTCCTGTCTGCATGGACCTGGACCGATTTGTGGAGCGCTCCAATGCTGTCTTTGGCAAAACGGGCACCGGTAAGACCTTTCTGACCCGGCTGCTTCTATGTGGCACGATCAAAACCGGCAGGGCCGTCAATCTGGTGTTCGACATGCACTCGGAGTATGGCTACAATGCCCGCAAAGAAGATGGCACGTTTGTTCAGGGGCTGCGCGAACTGTTTCCCCAACGGGTGCAGGTCTTCTCACTGGATCCGCACGGCACGCGCAAGCGCACGGGCCGCGATCCGGACTGTGCCGTTTATCTATATGCTGATCAGATCGAACCCGAAGATATTCTACCCCTGCAGGATACGCTCAACCTGAACGAAACGGCGGCCGAAAGCAGCTTTCTGCTCCAGAAACACTTCGGACGCAACTGGCTGCGCACGCTTTTGCATCCGCCCGAAAACGACCTGAACAAACTGGCCGAACAGGTTGGCGCTCATCCGGCTTCGTTGAGTGCGTTACGGCGTAAGCTGTCCACTTTCGAGCGCTATGACTTTTTCAAGGCCGAGCCGTCCACCGGCAAACGCGATGTGCTGGAAGATTTGCTTGAAGCGCTGGGCGATGGCAAGTCCGTTGTGCTCGAATTCGGCCGTTACGACGATCTACGCGTCTACCTGCTGGTGGCCAACGTTATCACACGACGCATCCGAACGGCCTATGAAGAAATGACGGCACGTTACTTGCAGACGCAGGATCCGGCCGACCGTCCACGCCAGCTCATGATCACGATCGAAGAAGCCCACAAATTTCTGATGCCGGGCATTGCCCGCGAAACCCCCTTTGGGAAGATCGCGCGGGAAATGCGGAAGTACTTCGTCTCGCTGCTGGTGGTGGACCAGCGGCCCAGTGCCATCGATGAAGAAGTACTCAGCCAGATTGGCACCCGCATCATCGCTCAGCTTAACGACGACAAAGATATCACGGCAGCGCTGGTAGGCACGCGCGATGCAGGCGCGCTACGGCAGGTGCTGACCTCGCTCGACTCCAGGCAACAGGCGCTCATTCTGGGCCACGCCGTCCCTATGCCGGTAGTCGTGCAGACGCGTTCCTACGACGATGCCTTTTATCAGGCCATGCGTGGTCCGGAACGGTCCTTCGAGGAACTGGATGATGAAATGCAAAACCTGTTCGGTTAAAGGTGCATTCCTGCGAAGGATTTTATAAACTTTGGCCTTCGGAGAATCGAACTGTACCCATGCCCATGCGCCTGTTTTTGTTACTGCTTGTTGTCAGTAGCCTGACCTTTCCAGCCTTTTCGCCACGCACCCTCCCGGCAAGTTCGGGTACAGATGCTCCTCCTCTGGGGGCGTGGGCAGAAAGGCAGCTCCGCATGCTGACGCTGGAGCAACAGGTCGGCCAGCTCTTTGCCGTGCGGGCCCGCGGGGTGTTTCAGAGCGTGGACGACCCCGACTATCGGGAGCTGGTACGTCTGGTTGAAACCTTTCAAGTGGGGGGTATCATCTTCTTTCGGGGTGACCCCTATAGCCAGGCCATGCTGGCCAACGACCTGCAACGACGTAGCCGGTTGCCCTTGCTCATCGCTCAGGATACCGAATGGGGCGTGGCCATGCGTGTTAGCCGTACTACAAGCTTTCCGCGGGCCATGGCCATCGGTGCAACCGGTAACCCTGACTATGCCTACGCTGTCGGCTACATAACCGCTCGTGAGGCGCGTGCCCTGGGGGTGCACCAGCTCTACGCCCCGGTGGCTGACGTGAATAACAACCCGTTTAACCCGATCATCAACGTCCGCGCCTTTGGCGAGGACCCGGTGTTTGTGGCCTCCATGGTGCGCGCGTTCGTACGGGGCGTGCAGGATGCTGGCGCCATCGCGACGGCCAAGCACTTTCCCGGCCACGGAGACACGTCCATCGACTCGCACAGCGACCTGCCCGTACTGCCTTTCGATCGCCAGCGCCTGGATACGCTGGAGCTGATTCCCTTTCGCGCCGCGATCAAAGCAGGCGTGCGCAGCATCATGACCGGCCACCTGGCGCTTCCCCGCCTGGATTCCATACCCAACCTGCCGGCTTCGCTTTCACGCCGAATTACGCACGAGCTGCTACGCAAAGCGCTGGGCTTTGATGGACTGGTGGTTACCGATGCGCTGGAAATGGAAGGGGTCGCGAAACACTTTGGCGTGGGGGAAGCAGCCATCCGTGCGTTGGAAGCCGGCGCTGACATGCTCCTGCTATCGGAAGACGTCGAAGCGGCCCGGGCAGCCATCCTGGAAGCGATCGCCCGGGGGCGGTTGTCGCGAGAACGCATCGAAACCTCGGTGCGCCGTATCCTGCTCCTCAAAGAATGGTTGGGCCTGCATCGGGAACGGACGGTCGATCTGAACGCCTTGCCCTATATGGTGGGCATCGCCTCCCATCAGGCACTCAGTCAGACGATTGCCCGTGCTTCGTTGACGCTGCTGCGCAATGAAAACCACCTGTTGCCCTTACCCGACGTGCCGGAAGCGCCCCGCCAATTACAGGTTCTCATTCTCAGCGATAGCGACGACCCGGCTACCGGTCGTTTCTTTGTACAGACGCTGCGTGAGCTTGTACCCGACGACCACGTCACTTCCCGGCTGCTGGACGTACGGTCTCATCCGGACGACTACCGCGCCGCGCTGCAGGCGGCCACCCGCGCCGACGTCGTGCTGGTTCCTGCCTATCTGTTTGTTCGCTCCGGCACTGGCCGCATCCGTCTGCCTGAACGCCAGCGGACGTTTCTGGATGCGCTCATCGCACAGGGACGGCCTGTCATATTGATTGCCTTCGGCAATCCGTACATGATCATGGATCTGAAGCGTCCGCCAGCGGTCTACCTGGCCGCTTACGGAGGCAACACGTCGACACAGCGGGCTGTCGCGCAGGCACTTTTCGGACAGGCACCGCTGACCGGCCGCCTTCCGATCACCATTCCGGGCCACTTCAAACGGGGCGATGGCCTACAGCTTGCGCAGGTTGCCCCACGCCTGGCCTACCCCGAAGAGGTGGGCATGAGCACGCAGCGGCTCTATCGCGTTGACTCGCTGCTCGAAGCAGCTATCGCCGAAGGAGCCTTCCCGGGCGCAGCCGTCGCCATTGGTCGGGGTTCAGCTATCGTATGGCTCAAGGGCTACGGACACTTTACCTACACCTCCGACCAGCGCATTACGCCCACCTCAGTTTTTGATCTGGCCTCGCTGACCAAGGTGGTGGTTACCACCACAGCTGTCATGCAGCTGTATGAAGCCGGAAAGCTGGACCTGGATGCACCTGTGGTCCGTTACCTGCCCGAGTTCGGTCAGAACGGCAAAGAACGGGTGACCATTCGCCAGCTACTGTCGCACACAGCCGGTCTGGCTCCATTTCACCCCTTCCATCGCATGGGCATGACTTCGGCCGAGGCCGTGCGCCAAGCCATCCTCGCCGACTCCCTGATCTACGAACCCGGTACACAGTCGCGCTACAGCGACCTGGGCATGATTGTGCTGGGCTGGGTCATCGAACGTATCACGGGCCAACCCCTGGATCAGTACGCAACAGCCCACATCTTTCGGCCGCTGGGCATGCGCCATACCGGTTTTCGGTCCGTCGGACAACCCGATACGACCGTGGTGCCCACAGAGGTCGACACGGTCTTTCGGCACCGCCTTATCCAGGGCGAAGTGCATGACGAGACCGCCTGGATCCTGGGTGGGGTAGCCGGACATGCCGGGCTGTTCTCGACAGCTGAAGACCTGGCTCGCTTTGCCTACATGCTCATCAACGAAGGCCGCATTGGCGGACGCCAGTTCCTGCAACCCGAAACCATTCGTCTTTTCACTACGCCGGTCGACCCAGAGCGGGCAGGCACCCGGGCCCTGGGCTGGGACACCCGAAGCCCGAAAGGCTACTCCTCGGCAGGCCAGTTTTTCGGTCCCCGTAGCTTTGGCCATACCGGCTTTACGGGCACCTCGATCTGGATCGATCCGGACCAGCAGCTGTTCGTCATTCTGCTGACCAACCGTGTCTACCCCACCCGCGAAAACCGCAAGCACCTGGCCGTACGTGCCCGGCTGGCCGACCTGGCCTACCAGGCTATCATCGGCCCCCCCACGCTGAACCTGGACGCCCTCCTGCCGTAAAAGAGCGCCGTCCGACAGATTGTCGGCATGGAATGCGATTTGTTGCGTTCTGTACGCCAGCTTTGCAAGCCGTCAAACCAGAAGGGGTGTCACTATGCCGACCTACGTATATCGTCGTGAGGATGGAACCACCTTCGAAATTGAACAACGCATTACCGATCCGCCGCTGACGCATTGTCCGACCACCGGCCAGCGCGTGGAGCGCATTATCACGGGATCGGCCGGGCTGATCTTCAAGGGTAGTGGCTTTTACCTGACTGATTACGCTCGCAAGGATAGCCGTAACGGTTCGAATGGCGCCAAGGCAAAAAGTGAAGCTTCCAGTTCAAAAAGCCAGCAAGACTGATTCGTCTTTCTACAATGCTACCCTTCCGAAAAAGCCGGACATTTCCGGCTTTTTCTATTCAGGGGCGGCGCGCACGAGCCATCTGCTGACGGAGCCACGATAACGCCCCCGGTGTGTTCTTCCAGTAAGGCTGCGCTACCGATACATAATCGACCGCCTCTTCCACACTACCAGGCTCAATGTATTCGGGCAACGGACGTGGTAGCTTTTTACGTCCCAGCAGATAATCCGGCACGTGTGGATTGGCCAGACGTGCCTCGCGCAGGGCCTGGCGGGCAGCCAGCGTATCCCCTTCGCTTCGATACAGAACAAGCGCCCGGCTGTAGCACCAGGCAGCTCCGCTATCGTCCGGGTACATGTCGATCAACCGGCGGAGCGCCTTCAGATCATTGCGGATCAGCAGTGCCTCCAGCAAAAGGTACCGCACCCGCAGATGGTCGCTGGCATCCAACCGAAGCAGTGCCCAGAAGTGTTCAAGGGCCGCCTCCTGTTCGCCCAGTAACCACAGACACTGCGCCAATCCTACGCGAGCGCGCAGATACGGACGGGCCTCTGGAATCTGCCAGAAGCACCCACAATCCTGCTCGAACAGTGCAGGCGAAAGGACACGCTCGCCAGCCGCCACTCCCTCCCGGTAGCAGCGCAACGCCTCGGCCACCTCGTCGGCCTCCTCGGCCAGGATCACCCAGGCATCGGCACAATCAGGTGAACGAGCCAGTGCCTGCCGGGCCAGCTCAAGCCGTCGCGAGCGGTCCGGCTCATGCCAGGCCTGATAGATCAAGGCCTGAGCCTGCTCCAGTGGAGTACTACCGGGTGGTATCAGTTCCACCTCCTGCAGCAGCTTGTCGATCCATGCCTCCCAGTCGACTGCGCCATTCTGCGCCGGATCATCCCGCACACGTCGCTTGCTGTCAGCCATTCGAAAAAGATGGTTAGTTTGGTTGCAAACAGGCCCGTTGCCAGCTCCAACCCGTGATGTTCTGGAAGGTTCGATCAGGGGGTCCGGCCCGCCGCCCACAGAATGCCCCCCAGCAGATGCTGCCGGAAAAGCGGCTCGGCATAGCTTTGTTTTGTATGCCCCATGGCCGTGTACCAGGCCCTGCCGCCATCATAGATGTGATACCACGAGATCGGATGATCCTCGCCCATCTCGCCGCCTTCGTAGGTAGCTTCGTCCAGTATGGCCAACACCTGCACGCCTTTTGTACGTGGATTTACGCGAAAGTTGTACCACTCATCTGTGCGCGTCCACACCTCGGGCAATTCCTTCGTGGACAAATGCGTGCGATCCGTCACGCGCACAACCGCCCTCTGAATATGTGGGTGGTTTTTAAAATACGCGCCTACCAGATTGCCATACCAGGGCCAGTCGTACTCCGTGTCGCTGGCGGCGTGGACGCCCACAAATCCTCCGCCTTGCTGGATGTAGGCGCGAAAGGCTTCTTGCTGTAGTGAATCAAGCACGTCTCCCGAGGTATTCAGAAAAATCACCACCGCAAACTGAACCAGCGAGTCGGGTTGAAAGTAGGTCGGGTCTTCGGTGGCCGTCACCTGAAAGCCATGCGCTGTGCCCAGCTCTTGAATCGCCGCGATACCATCCGGTATCGAAGCATGCCGATAGCCGGCGGTCCGGCTGAAAACCAACGCCCGAAAGGCACCTTCATTGTCAGCAGGCTGGTCATTGCCCGACATCGAACAGGCGCTCAGCAAAAGCAAGGTCCCCTGGAGTAGATATGCAAGCCGCCAGCGCATCATTTTTAACGGGTTGAGGATAGACCATACACAGCCCGTACTGTTACCTCCTGGAACAGCACCGATCGAGCCCGACACCTTACACTGGTTTGAGCAGGCCGACTGGATGTCGCTGGATGTAAGTACGGCAACGGTTGGTAGCTCACGAAGCCTGACGCTCACGTGCGAAGGCCGCATCAAAGGCAGCGGCGGAGGGCGGAAAGTCCAGCGCCTTCACACGCGCGCAGGCCTCCCGGGCTCCGTGCTCACGGTCCATACCAATGTCCTCCCATTCGATTGAGAGTGGGCCGTTGTAGCCGATCCGATTCAGAGCCCGGATGATTTCTTCAAAGCGAATGTTGCCACGGCCAATCGAACGAAAGTCCCAGTAGCGGTCACGGTGGCCAAAGTCCAGGTGTCCTCCGAAGACGCCAGAGCGTCTGGGCACGGACGACCACCAGACATCCTTCATGTGCACATGATAGATGCGATCCGCAAAGCGCTCAATGAAGGCTACGTAATCGACCCCCTGGTAGCCCAGGTGGCTTGGATCGTAGTTAAACCCGAAGGATTCGCGATAGCCGATGGCTTCCAGGGTGCGCTCGGCCGACGAAATGTCAAAGGCAATTTCTGTCGGATGCACTTCGAGTGCGAAGCGCACCCCTACTTCTTCGAACACGTCCAAGATGGGATGCCAGCGGCGTGCGAAGTCCTCGTAGCCTTTTTCGATCATACCGGGCAGCAGCGGCGGAAAAGCATAAAGCAGATGCCAGATGCTGCTGCCCGTAAAACCGTTAACAACCTTAACGCCCAGCCTGGCCGCTGCCCGGGCTGTGTCCATCATCTCCCGGGCTGCCCGCTGGCGCACCCCTTCGGGCGCACCATCGCCCCAGACGTGTGGAGGCAGAATGGCCCGGTGTCGCTCGTCGATGTTGTCGCAAACGGCCTGGCCTACCAGATGGTTACTGATCGCCCAGACTTTCAGCCCGTAGCGCGCCAGCAGCTCCAGCCGTTCTTCGCAATACCCCTCTTCTTTAAGCGCACGCTGTACATCGAAGTGATCTCCCCAGCAGGCCAGTTCCAGTCCGTCGTATCCCCATTCAGCTGCTTTTTTGGCAAGCGTCTCCAGGGGCAGGTCTGCCCATTGTCCTGTAAACAGCGTAACCGGTCGTGCCATCGTTTGCACAGCGTTTTATCGTTGGCGGCTCATGCTCCAGGTGGTGTGTAGCGTGCATCGACCCAGGTGCGTCGGCGACCACTTTCGAGGGCGGTCAGGATAAAGTGCACGCCACGTGCGCCATCCTGCACAGTCGGGAAGTCCAGGTCAAGCGGATCGGGCTTTTCACCGGCCAGCCGTGCCCTGAGCGTTCGGGCAAAATTCAGGTAGATGTTGGCAAACGCTTCGATAAAAGCCTCTGGATGCCCCGAAGGCAGCCGAGAAGCCCGACGGGCGGCTGGAGCCAGATACGCATTACCCCGCGTATAAACCTCCGCGGGCCGGTCGGGATAGCGCACGTACAGATAGTTGGGCGCTTCCTGATGCCATTCGAGCGACGCCTTGGTGCCATAGACCCGGATGCGCAGGTTATTTTCTTCGCCGACCGACACCTGCGAAGCGTAAAGAATACCCCGGGCACCGTTCTGGTAGTGGACGAGCAGGTTGGCGTCGTCTTCCACTTTGCGTCCGGGCACAAACGTAGTAACGTCTGCGCAAAGGCGATCCAGCTCAAGGCCAGTGATGTAGCGGGCCAGGTGCTCGGCGTGCGAGCCGATGTCGCCCAGCGCACCAGCTCCGGCCAGCTTGGGATCGGTGCGCCAGGTAGCCTGTTTCTGGCCGGTCTGTTCCAGGGGAGTAGCCAGCCAGCCCTGCGGATATTCAACCACAATCTTGCGAATCTCACCCAGCAATCCCTCCTGCACCATGGCTCGCGCCTGTTTGACCATGGGATAGCCCGAGTAGTTGTGCGTCAGCGCAAAAAGCACATGGTGGCGGGCCACCAGACGACATAGATCCTCGGCCTCTTCCAGCGAAGTGGTCATGGGCTTGTCGCACACCACATGGAAACCAGCCTCAATAAACGCTTTGGCGATGGGATAGTGCAGGTAGTTGGGCGTGACAATGGATACGAAATCGATGCGTTCCTCGGGCGGCAATGCCGCCTCTTTTTCCACCATTTCCTCGTAGGAGCGATAGACGCGCCGCGGATCCAGATGCAACTGGGCCCCCATCTGACGCGATTTTTCCGGATCCGACGAAAACGCCCCGGCGACCAGCTCAATTGCTCCATCCAGCGCAGCCGCCTTGCGGTGCACGGCGCCGATAAAAGCTCCGGGACCGCCACCGACCATGCCATAGCGAAGCTTTCGGTTTACCGACATCGTCTTCCGTGGCTTTAGAAGGTCAATTGCGACAGATATGCGTAACTGTGCCGAATACTGGCCAGTGGATTCTCAGGCCGGTCGTGCTCCACAAAATAGTGCTGGAACTGCCCCTGTGCAAAGATCTTCGCGAAATCAATAATCCCCTGGCCGACATCGGTCATCTGGCGGTTGGCCGTCATGTCTTTCACATGGCAAAGCAAAAAACGCCCGGGATCCTGCTGGAGATACGTCAGCGGATCGTGTCCGGCGTAGGTGATCCAGTACAGGTCCAGTTCCATCTTGACCAGCTCCGGATCTGTCTCGGCCAGCAACACCTCATAGGGCACCTGGTTGTTGACCCGGGCAAATTCGAAGTCGTGATTGTGATAGGCGAATTGTATTCCTGCTGCCCGGCAGGCCTCCCCCCAGCGATTGAAGCGTTCGGCCCAGCGGCGGTAGTCGTCCAGCGTCTGACGCTGCTCGGGCGGAAGCCAGGGGACCACCACATAGCGGTGCCCCAGCACCTGTGCGGTCTCCAGCGTGGTTTCCAGGTCGGCCTCGAGCGCCTGGTAAGACACATGCGTGGCCGGCGCCGACAGCCCCAGCTGATCAAGCATCTGGCGCAGCTCCTGCGGGGTGTAGTGGTAGTAGCCGGCAAACTCCACCTCCCGGTAGCCAACCTCAGCGACATGTTCCAGCGTACGCGGCACGTTTTGCTCCATCAGCGTCCGTACCGTGTAGAGCTGTAGACCGATTCGTTCCAGCTGGCGCGCGCCGGCCGGTGCGTCTCCAGTCTGCGCCACCTGCCTGTCGGATGGACGACATCCTGCCACGACCGTAGCCAGACTACCCAGCGCCAACTCACCGGCCGTCCGCAGAAAATCACGACGATCCATGACACAACGGGTTGGATGAGGATGCGATGCCAAAACGTCAGGCCCAGGCGCGGCCGATCTGGTCATAGGGCACACAGGCATCGTAACGTCCGGGCACCAGATGCAAGCGCAGCTCCTGCGTGGCTCCTACCTCCGACGTGTAATAGCCCACCACAGTCAGCTCCTTCATCACCCGGAAAAACGGCCGCAGTTCGACTGTCAACGTACGCGGGGGACGGCCCTGCGCAATGTCTTCGGCCGACGTATCGGGGCCATCGACGATCTGTCCTGTCGCCCGCTCGATCACAACACGGCGCGGTTCGGCTTCTTTTGCCTCCCGCTCCAGCTCCTGCAGTAACTGTACCTGCTGCTCCGGCGACGCCTGCACAAATGACCTGCCAAACCGCTCTTGCGCCCGTGCATCTACCCGGGAAAGCTCCTGGAGGAAGTGCTCACGCTCAGCCGCATACATCCAGTGCGTAAGCATTCGGTCGATAAACTCCGGCACGCCTGCCGCGCGAGCGCCCGGTGTATCGGTCTCTGGAATAATCAGCTCGGCAATTGTGGCCACCAGTTCGTGTTGGTCGGACGAAAGCGTCTGCGGTTGATAGGTGCCCGGCGCCGAGCCGGCCCGACAACCGCCCAGGACACCCGCAATGGTCGACATCGACAACGCCCCACCCGTCAACAGCGCCAGGTGCTTTAAAGCTTCCCGTCGATCCATAGGTCTACGCAATTTACAGGTTGCCTTTTTTAAGCTGCGCGACGGCATAGTGCGCAGCACGCGCCGTCAGCGCCATGTACGTAAGTGATGGGTTCTGACAGGCCGATGAAGTCATGCACGCCCCATCCGTCACAAACACATTCGGCACCTCGTGCATCTGATTGTAAGCGTTTAACACCGACGTTTTCGGATCTCGCCCCATCCGTGCCGTTCCCATCTCATGGATCCCCTCGCCCGGCCTATAGTCATCCATGAAAGGCCGCACATTTTTTCCACCGGCCGCCTCCAGCATTTCGGCCGCCGCATTGGCCATATCCTCCCGCATCTTAAGCTCGTTCTCGCTCAACGTGCAGTGAATGCGCAGTACCGGTATGCCCCATGCATCGGTCACCTCCGGGTCCAGCTCCACATAGTTCTCATAGCGTGGCAACATCTCCCCAAATCCGGTCAATCCCATCCGCCAGGGCCCCGGATCACGCAGTGCCTGCTTGAGTGAAACCCCAAATCCGTCCATTTCAGCCCCACGCCACCAGCTCCCTCGACTGGCACCGCCCTGGTACCCGTATCCGCCTAAAAAGTCCGGATGTCGCGTCGCCCTGTCTCCCAGATTGCGAAATCGGGGAATGTAAATCCCGTTAGGCCGGTTGCCAAAGTAATACCTATCCTCAAACCCAGGAAATTCAGCCACCGCTCCTACTTTGAAGTGGTGATCCATAAGATAGTGACCAAGCACCCCGCTCGAATTGCCGAGCCCGTTTGGGAATCGTCGCGACTTCGAATTCAACAAAATCTGCGTCGTCCCCAGCGTCGAAGCACACAGAAAAATAATCCGGCCGTAAAACTCCAGCATCTCCTTCGTCTCCCGGTCGATCACCCGCACTCCTATGGCCCGGTCCTTCTCCTCGTCGTAAATCACACTGTGCACGATGCTGTTGGGCCGCAACGTCAGATTCCCCGTTGCACGCGCCGCTGGCAGCGTACTGCTCAAGCTGCAGAAATAGGCGCCCGGCGTGCATCCCCGGCTACAGGGCCCACAGTAGTGACAGGCGCCTCGCCCATTGTGGGGCACAGTCAACACCGCACAACGCCCGATGGTCATCCTACGGCCGGGAAACGCCTTTTCAATCCGTTCCTTGACGTGACGCTCCACGCAATTCATTGGCATCGGCGGCAAAAACTGACCATCTGGAAGCTGCGGCAACCCTTCGGCCTGACCGCTGATGCCCGCAAAACGCTCCACATAGTCGTACCATGGCGCAAGGTCCCGATACCGGATCGGCCAGTCAATGGCGATGCCCTCACGCGCGTTAGCCTCAAAGTCCAGATCGCTCCAACGATAGCTCTGCCGGCCCCACATGATAGAACGGCCTCCGACCTGATCCCCGCGAATCCATAGAAAAGGCCTGTCCGGATCATAGGTGTAAGGATTCTCCCGGTCATTGATAAAAAAGTGGATATTGTACTCATTGACCGGCCCCGCCTGCATCTGGATGTAGTGATCCTCAAGCATACGCCTGCGATCCTCCAATCCCCGGAAAGGTGTCTGCCACGGCGGCATGTGTTCGGTAATGTAATCCTTACCGTGCTCGATCGGCCGGCCACGTTCCAACACAAGCGTCTTCAGCCCCAGCTCACAGAGCTCCTTGGCTGCCCATCCCCCCGAAATACCCGAGCCTACCACAATCGCATCATACACCTCCGGAGGCCGCGCTACAAATACACGCTTCTTCATGAGCACCCCCTTGTAAAGGTAGAAACGAAAGCCCTTTCATCAGACAAATTGAAGATAACGTGGAGGCTACCATTTTGCAAATAATGGGACCGGTTCCAGCCCCACCCTATGTGTTACCTTTACTATTTTAGAAGAAATACATGGAATTCTTGAGTATCCACTTTTATCTGATAATTTTACCCTCCAAACTCTCGAACACCACTATGAAACGACTCGGTGTAGGCTTTATCGGCAGTGGTTTTATCACGCGCTTCCATATTCAGTCCTGGCAGGCTGTTCGGGATGCCGACATCCGGGGCATCTGGAGTCCGAACCGCGCCCATGCCGAAGCGGCGGCCACGCTGGCCCGCGAGCTGCACGTAGGCGAAGCACGGGTGTTCGATTCCATCGAGGCAATGGTGGCTGACCCTTCGATCGATGCCATCTGGATCTGTGGCCCCAATCATACCCGCCTTGAAAATCTGGAAGCCATCGTTGATGCAGTGGAACGCGGCCAAGGCGAGCTGGTCGGCGTGGCCTGCGAAAAACCGCTGGCCCGCAATGTGGCTGAAGCACGGCGTATGGTCGCGCTGGTCGATCGCGTCGGCATTCTGCACGGCTACCTGGAGGATCAACTCTTTACGCCAGCGATCCGACGTGGCCGGGAAATCATCTGGAAGCGCGGGGCTGCGCTGACCGGCCGCCCTTACCTGGCACGCGCCGCCGAAGAACACAGCGGCCCACATGCCCCGTGGTTCTGGTTTGGCAACCTGCAGGGAGGCGGTGTACTCAACGACATGATGTGTCATAGCGTCGAGGTCGCTCGTTTTCTTCTGACCGAACCAGGTAAGCCCCGCCAGAGCATTCGGCCAGTCAAGGTTACAGCCCAGATTGCCAGCCTAAAGTGGTCGCGTCCGGAATATGCGGCCTGGCTTCGCGAGCATATGGATCCGCGCCTGGACTACGAGCACCATCCGGCCGAAGACTTTGCCCGGGCGACGATCGAGTTTGTGGACGAAACCGGCCGTCCACTCATTGCCGAAACCACCACTTCCTGGAGTTACATAGGTCCCGGCCTGCGCCTGACCGCCGAACTGCTGGGTCCTGAGTACTCTCTACAGGTCAACTCGCTGGACACTGGCGCTCGCCTGTTTTTCAGCCGGCGCGTTCGGGGGGAAGCCGGCGAGGAGCTTGTCGAAAAGCAGAATGCCGAACAGGGATGGATGCCGCTGGTGGGCAATGAAGCGGCCGAGTACGGCTACGAATGGGAAAACCGCTACTTCGTGCGCTGCTTCCTTGAAAGACGCCAGCCAGAAGAAGACTTCCACGCCGGACTGGAAGTGGTCGAACTGCTCATGACCGCCTATATGAGCGCCGAGCAGGAACGCACCCTTCCGTGGAAGCCTGAGGGACTGGAAACGTTCGTACCGGCCGTCGCCCGTGGTACCTGGCAGCCCCACCGCTTATAAAAGCGCACTTTTGTTGCGTCATAATACTGCGGCGTTGCTTTTCCGAGGCTTTTTATCCGGCCCTGGATTTCCCGAGCTCGTTGTTTGGCTGGTGGGCTTTTGGTCAAGGGCAACCTGGGTCTTCGCTTGATGCATTGCTACTGTCGGCGGAGCAGCAAATGGACCCGGGCCGCGCACATGCGCCCACTCATCTGATAGGCTTCACCTACCAGGTCGAAAAGAGTGCCCAATTCCACGCAACACAACCCGCCTACCTACACTGGAAAGGATCGAATCAAAACGGCGCATAGCAACAATGACCGCCCCTCGGCACCTGTCTCTCATCTGTTGCCAGCCGACACGCACCCGGGTAACATCGAAGTAGTTGGAAATATGCCAGCCTGGCTGACGGCCGACATATTCACAATTGCCACCCGCGGCGATAGGTGGGACGGATGTATTCCACCGGCACTTCCCTGTTGGTCACGCGCATGGCGGACGCATCCCATTCGATCGTTCCTCCTACCCGAACAGCCAGGTTTCCCAGCAACACCATCTCGGTCAGCGGTCCTGCATAGTCCGGAAAGTTCGATCCTGCCTGTCCTCCGCTTTTGCAGGCCGCGATCCATTCCTGATAGACGCCTGGTGAACGGGGGTAACGCGGTGCGGGTGCCGACGCCATCCACTCCTGGTGTCGTTTCTCGGGTACCAGCCGTGGATTTTCACCATAGGTTCCAGCAATGAGTACGCCTTCGTCGCCAATGTATAGCTGTCCGTTGTCCATCGGCGGCCAGGGTCGATCTTTTTCCCACTGCGGCGGACGAGGCGGGGCCAGCCTGCCATCGCGCCAGATTAGCCGCAGGGCTGGCCGATTCCCCCGGGCCGCAAACTCGTAGGTCACGCGCGACACCAGCGGTGCCGTCTCCGGAAAAACCGGTGTTGTCTCGGCTGTTATTCGCACCGGGTCGCGCAGATCGAACGTCCAGAAGGCCGCGTCCATAATATGACAGCCCATGTCGCCCAACGCGCCGGTTCCGAAGTCCCACCAACCCCGCCACTTGAATGGCACATAAGCTGGATGGTAGGGCCGCTCCGGTGCTGGCCCCAGCCACAGGTCCCAGGCCAGCGTCGGGGGCACATGGTAAGCTTCCAGGGGTCGCTCGATGGCCTGTGGCCAGATGGGCCGGTTCGTCCAGCAATGAATTTCCCGCACCGTCCCGATTGCCCCTGCCTCAATCCATTCGCGAATCTGACGCGTCCCTTCTCCTGCATGCCCCTGATTGCCCATCTGTGTTACGACGTCCTTTTCACGAGCCACCTCGGCCAGTCATCGGGCCTCGTAGATCGTACGCGTGAGCGGCTTCTCGCAGTAGACATGCTTGCCCATCTGCATGGCCATCATCGCCGCTACAGCGTGCGTGTGGTCGGGCGTCGAAATCACCACCGCGTCGATGCGACTGGCCTCTCGTTCCAGCATCACCCGAAAGTCCCTGTAGCGCGGCACGTTCGGAAAGGCCCGATATGTGTCGGCCGCACGCTCATCGTCCACGTCACAAAAAGCCACCAGGTTTTCGCCGGCCACGCCGCGTACGTTCCAGGCGCCCCGGCCTCCCACGCCGATGCAGGCAATGTTCAGCTTATCGCTGGGTGGCACGAACCCGCGTCCGAGCACATGCCGAGGCACGATCGTAAAGGCCGCTCCGGCCATAGCCATTGTTCCCAGAAACCTGCGGCGAGACATTGCTTGTGCTGCCATAGCCCCTCTCTGGATGATTTTCAGGTCTGGCACATGGTTGCTTCCTCCTCAGCGGATAGCCCTGACTGAAAGACCGTCCGGCCAGGCGTCAGACTGTGAAGGCTCGGATCAAGCCCGTCGTAGTCAGCACTCCTCCAGCAAATTGCATCGCTGCGTATCCACCGTGTCTTTTCAGTTCAGCAGGCGGATGCGGATATTGCGATACCAGACCGGATCGCCGTGATTCTGGAGGGCGATATGGCCCTGGCGCGCTTTGCCGAAGTTCGGATAGACCCTGAACTTGCTGGCTGCTACACGGGCGTTCCAGTCGTCGCTACCGAGTTCGTATGCCACCACCTTCTGACCGTTGAGCCAGTGTTCCACGTGCGTGCTGTCGACCACAATGCGCGCAGCGTTCCATTCCCCGGCTGGACGCACCGCCGTTGGATCCGTCGGGTAGAGTGCGTAGCAGGCACCGGCACTTGTTTTTGGATCATTTCCGTTGGGATGGCCGGCATTGTCCAGCACCTGATACTCCGGCCCGCTCATCCATGGCGCATCGTACTCCTCAGTTACCCGGTACATAATCCCACTGTTACCGCCCGGCGCCACCTTCCATTCCAACTCCAGCACAAAGTCGGCAAACTGCGCCTGCGTGATCAGATCGCCGCTCCCCTCACCCGTACAGTGCAGCGTTCCGTCTTCAGCGATTCGCCAGCAGGGTGGAATTGTCTCACTCCGATAGCCTCGCCAGGCGTCCAGGTTGCTGCCGTCAAACAGTACAATCCAGCCGTCGGAAGTGTCGGCTACAGCTGCTGGCGGCGACGCGGGCGTCTCTGAACGCGGCATTCCGCACCCGATCGCCAGCAGCATGAGCCCCGGCAGTGCGATCACGCAAAGCTTTCGTTTCATCGCGGTCCTCCCTGATCTTCCTGGTGCTCTTCAGCCAGTAACGTACGCACCCGCTCCAGCAGCGCCTTTGTGGCCCGAATGCCTGCCGGCTCCTCCAGCCGATTCCCCTCATACTCGATCCCGATGTAGCCTTGATAGCCGGCATCGCGCACGATACGCAAAAGCCGCACGTAGTCCAGCCGCGTCTCGTTGCCCTCCGCGTCAAAATCATACGACTTAGCGCTCACGCCTTTCGCGAAGGGCATCAGCTCAGCCAGTCCCTGGTACGGATCATACTGGGACTTTTCGTCAACGCGCCAGTTGCCAAAGTCCGGCAACGTGCCACACCGCGGGTGATCCACCAGGCGAATGACCCCGGCCAGCCAGGCACCGTTACTCGACAGCCCTCCATGGTTTTCCACCAGCACGTTCAGTTCGTGCTCGGCGGAAAACTCCACAAGCCGGCGCAACCCGTCAGCTGCCAGCTTCTGCTGCTCCTCATAGGTTCCCTCACTGGCCGCGTTGACCCGGATCGAGTGACACCCCAGAAAACGTGCAGCTTCTACCCATTTGTAATGATTTTCGACCGCCTGTCGGCGCCGGCCTGGATCCGGATCGCCCAGGCGTCCTTCACGATCGCACATAATCAGCAGGCTGCGCACGCCTTCCCCTTCAGCTCGTCGTTTCAGCTCCCCAAGATAGGCCCGATCGCGTGCCCGGTCGAAAAAGAACTGATTCACGTACTCAACCGCCTCAATTCCGAATTCGCGCCGGGCCACCACCGGAAAGTCCAGTGCATCCAGCTTTCCGCCGAAGATTGTCCGGTGCAGCGACCACTGGGCCAGTGAAATCCGAAACCACGGCCTGCGATCTGCCATGCCGGCTGGTGTCCAGCCCAGACCAACCGCCAGTAAAGCAGAAGCGCGCTCGAGAAAGTCCCGTCGATTCATGGTATGCCTTACTTTTCAACCGGAGCAGACGCGTCGGCTGTCGTCACCGGCATACGCTCTACGCGGTCGTTGAACAGCAGACCGAACAGCACCATCACCACCGCGGCAAACACTGCCGGAATAAACCAGAACTGCTGCCAGGCTCCCAGAGTCAGAGACCCGGCCTCGCCCAGGAAGCTGTTGTACAGATTCCCCGCCAACTGTGCCCCAATGAGCATCCCCAGCCCGTAGGTCACCAGCACGAGCATGCCCTGCGCCTGTCCCCGAATTGCAGGCGTGGACTTCTTATCCACGTAGATCTGACCTGTCACAAAGAAGAAATCGTAGCAGATGCCGTGCAACAGAATGCCCAGGATGATCATCCAGAAGATAGACGCCGGAGCAGCCAGCGCAAACAACACGTAGCGCAACACCCAGGCCCCCATTCCTACCAGCAACATCCACTTAACACCCAACCGTGCAAAGAATACCGGCATCAGCAGCATGAAAACCACCTCCGACATCTGTCCGAGCGTCTGCGTGCCCGCGATGTTCTGAAAGCCCGTCGCCTCCAGGAAAAGCTGCGTAAAGTTGTAGTAAGCGGCCAGTGGAATGCTGATCAAAAACGAACTGATCAGGAACACGTAAAACGGCTTACTACCCAGCTGTTCAAGCGCATCCAACCCCACGATACTCCGGATTGAAACGCGCTGGCCGGCAGCCGGCGGAGGCGTATGTGGCAGTGTGAAGCTGAAAAAACCCAGGAGCATGCTGGCCACGGCCGCCGTATAGATCGGCAGTGGTGTCTGCTCGGGCAGGCGCCCCTCCGCAACGAAAAACTTCAACACAAAGCTTACAAATAGCCCGGCCACAATCCAACCAATAGTGCCGAACACCCGGATCAGCGGAAACTGCTTTTCCTGGCTCTGAATGTGATGGAACGCCAGCGAGTTGGCCAGTCCCAGCGTGGGCATGTAGCACAGATTATAGAGCAGCAACAGTAGAATAAATACTACAGGCGCGCTGCTAAACTGAGGCACCAGTAGCAAGACCACACCGCCCAGCAGGTGCAACACACCCAGCACTTTTTCCGTGGCAAAGTAGCGGTCAGCCACCAGTCCCAGAAAGAACGGCGCAGCAATTGCCGCAATCGGGTTGACCGTATAGGGCCAGTGCGTAAGCGTGCCCATACCCTCGGCGGTCATATAGACAGCCACTGACGTATACCAGGCACCCCAGATAAAGAACTCCAGAAACATCATGGCGCTGAGGCGCATGCCCAGGAAACGCGTCATAGCTACAGGGAGACTGTTGGTGGAGAAAACGCTTACTTTTCACGTACAGAAGTTTCGCACAAAATAATGGAAAAATTCAAGCCTGCCAACTGGCTTTTCTGAATGGAAGCGCTCCCATCTTCAAAACAAGATGCGGGCTGATCTACCCTCTCTTTTTTCTCATTGAAGACCAGACAGATAACGACGGGGTTCTGGACGATCAGGTGCCAGCCGCAGGGCTTGTTGCCAGGCACGGCGAGCGGCTTCCCGGCGCCCCTGTCGCGCATACAGAATCCCCAGGTTGATCCAGCCATCCACAAACGTCGTGTCGCGCTGCACAGCAGCCTCTAACAGTCCAATGGCCTGATCTTCGCGCCCCATAAGCAGATACAGCACCGCGATATTATTCTGGAATTCCAGATTGTCCGGCTCCAGAAAATGGGCTACCTGATAGGCATACAGGGCTTCCTGGTACTGCCCCAGTTGCCGCAGAAGTGATCCCAGTGTGGCGTAGGCATACGGATCGCGTGGCGTATTGGCCACCAGTAGCTCGGCCTGCTCCACTTTTGCCTGCAGTGCACGCAACACTTCGGCCCGCTCCAGTAGGCGACGGGCGGCTTCGAGGGCGCCCAGTTGCTGTAGTGCCCGACCCAGGCTGTAGTGAGCGGCCTGGTGCCAGGGTGCCTCCTGCACCACCGCTTCGAGCAGGGAACGTGCCTGCTCTGGCTGTCCGGTCCGCAGCAGCAGATTGCCCAATCGATAGCGCGCCGCCAGACTTTGCGGGACCAGCTCCCAGGCGCGATGGGCAGCCTGCAGGGCTTCGTCATAGCGGCCTTCGTTTTCATACAGTTTGGCCAGATCAAGCCAGGCTTCGGCATAGGTGCTGTCCTGCCGGAGCGCCATTTCATAGGCGATCCGTGCGCTGTCAGGCTGTCCCAGTTCCATGTAAGCCCGTCCGATGCCTCGCCAAGAGAGGGCATTGGGGTGCAACGCCAGCTCTTTCCGGAACAGGGCAATCGCTTTCCGAAACTGTCCACGCCGGGCCGCATTGTTGGCCAGGTTGTGCCACACGCCGGTATAGTCGGGCACGTAGCGAGCGATCTGTCGGTACAGGCTGTCGGCTGTGTCAAGCAGACGCATGTGCGTGTAGAGGCGCCCCTTGAAAAACAGAATATCCGGATGGTCGGGCTGAAGCCCAGTGGCACTGTCTGCCAGTTGAACGGCGCGGACAAACTGTTGCTGCTGGAATGCCTGTTCGGCCTGGATAAGGAGCTGCTGCGTCTCAGGCAGGAGCGGTGGATACGGCTCCTGTCGATCTCGACACGCTCCCAGGCACGTTATCAGCAACAAAAGCCTCGGCCATGCCCGACCAATCATAACGTCCCCGGGCTTCCGGAACGTCCCTGGGCCAGCATCCCTATCGGTCGGCCGGTCCCCTCTACCAGCTGCACCTCCTGATCGGCTTCAAACGGACCGAAGCGCTCGCGTAATCCGGTCGCCCATTCGACCTCGACGGCTTCCACCCATCGGACTGCCCCCAACCCGAACGTCAGTGTCTTTTCAGAGACGGCCAGATAGCTGCCTCCGGTACGCACCCACTGCTCCAATCGCCGACCACCGGCCCACACAATCACCCGGCTACTGATGCCCTGCGGGTGGCTTTTTGTACCGACCAGTTGCACACGCAGGTAATGCCCGACCTTTCTGGTATCATTGCGCCACAGATGTACCGGTCCGTTGTTTTCGATCACAAGGATGTCCACCAGCCCATCCCGATTAAAATCGCCGTAGGCAGCTCCACGCGCAACGATCGGTTGCGCCAGCACTCCCCCGGCCCGGGGGGCGACATCCTCGAAGAAACCGTAGCCGTCATTCAGAAAGAGGTGAGGCGGTTGCGCATAGGTGATGCCATCCTGCACGCGTTCAATCTCGTCCTGCACATGCCCGTTGGCCGCAAACAGATCCAGATCACCATCCAGATCGACATCAAACAGAAACAGCCCGAAGGTGAGCGTCTGCAGGCTCTGGCGTCCGATCTTTG
Source organism: Rhodothermus sp. (assembly GCA_030950375.1). GTDB lineage: Bacteria > Bacteroidota > Rhodothermia > Rhodothermales > Rhodothermaceae > Rhodothermus. The sequence continues at coordinate 39,113 of JAUZRN010000019.1, forward strand.
AAATGGCAGCACGATCGATAAACAGGTCGTTGCCAATGTAGCGGTAGACGCCAATCATTTCTTTGGAGAAGTTCCCTACGAACAGGCTGATCTGGCCGGTTGTGTCGACCACACCCGCATCGAGCCCCATACCAGCACGCGCTTTTCCATTTTCATCATAAGCTACTCCACTCGTCAATCCAATGTCGGTGAAAGTCCCATCGCAATTGTTTCGGTAGAGTTGATCTGGCTGTGTATCGTTGGCCACGTAGAGATCCGGGCATCCATCGCGGTTGTAGTCGGTTTCGGCAACCCCCAGCGTTTTGCCGGGTGCTGGTACGAATCCGGCTTTTTTGCTTTCGTCGGTAAACGTCCCATCGCCGTTGTTACGGAAAAAGTAAGGTGGCACACCCTTATAGGCTTCGGGCGTGCAGTAGCCCTTGGTTTTCTCATCAAGCGAACACCAGAGGTCGGTCTCTGGTGTCCAGTAGACGTAGTTGCCCACAAACAGGTCCAGATCGCCGTCGCGGTCCGCGTCGAAGAAGATGGCCGAGCTGCTCCAGACTGAATCGCCGGCCACCCCTGCTTCCTCGGTTACATCTGTAAACGTGCCGTCACCGTTGTTGCGCAGCAAGATGTTCTTCCACAGGGTGGTCAGGTACAGGTCTTCGTCGCCGTCGTTATCGTAGTCAGCCGCCGTAATGCCGATAGCATAGGCATGCAACTTACTGAGCCCTGCCTCGTCCGTTACGTCCGTGAACGTGCCATCACCGTTGTTGCGAAAAAGCCACAGCGGCCGTACCCAGTCCTTGTCGCTGTAGCCAGGCCAGACTCCACCGCCCACCAGCACGATATCCAGCCAGCCATCGCCGTTGTAATCGAAAAAGCCACATCCTGGTCCCATGGATTCCGGGAACCACTTCTTCCCGAACGCTCCTGTCTCATGTCGGAAGGCTCCCAGTCCGGCTGCCTCGGTCACATCGGTGAAGGCAATCTGCACGGTCTCTATGGAGGCCGCTTCCTCTACGGGCCTTTGCACCTGCTCAGCCCGCTCGCAGCCGACCATCAGTAGCGCCAGCAGGCCATATGTCATACATTTTCTCATGGTTTACGGCGTTCGTTTTGCCAGGCCATCGCCGTCATGCGCGGTAACAGTCCCCGGTCGTCCACCCGGTGCAACTCGTGTTCATGGATAGGCTGTGCTTCGCGGTTAGCCATAGGATGACGGTGCTTGTAAGGCGTACTCCAGGCCGAAGCCTCTTCGTCTACTTTGTGATATTCGTAGCGGGCTTTTGCGGCACGGAATTCCTCGGTACGTCCCAGCGCGCCCAGCGTTAGCATTCGGTTGTAGAGCCCCCCCAGGTCCTCCGGATCGATCGCCAGAATACGATCGAACCAGCGAAGCGCCTCTTCGTAGCGGCCGGACAGGTAATGAATACGTCCGATTTCCTGCAGCAGGACCCGGTCAAGTGGATAGCGAGCGGCCACCTTCATCCACTCCCGCAGAGCCAGGTCGTATTCGCCGCGGCGCTGGTAGATTTTGCCCCGGAAATAAGCGGTTTTCAGGTAGCCGGGACGCCGCCGTTCGGCCTCGGCCAGCGCCTCCATAGCACGGTCGAGCTGGCCTTCAGCGATCAGAACACGAGCCAGGTTAATGGGACCTTCGGGACTGTCGGGTGCCAGTCGACTCACCTGCTCGAAGGCCTCCAGGGCCCTACGCGTGTTGCCCTCCAGAAAGAGGCCGATACCATAGTCATTCCAGCGCTCCCAGAGCGGCACGTTGCTTTCGGGTACCTGTCCGGCTATGCGACGTGCTGAAGCAATGACGGTTACCGGTAGTGCTGGCGCGCTGCGGTCTTCGGCCAGGATCCACCGCCGATAGTCCACTTCGGGTGTAGCCAGCGAGTCGGGCTCGCCCGGCGCCACCTTTCCCCGAAATGTCCAGTTATGGAAGTACCACTTGAACTTGCGGTGCTTGAAAGCCACCGCGAGTTCGGTTATTGGACGGCCGGGAGGCACAGTAAACCGGTAGTGAACCGTACGGGCGGTGCCGGGATTGATCACGTTCACATAGACCGGCGTGCGAAAATCGTGCGGATTCCGCTTGTTGGCTTCCTGTCCGGCCCGGTCTACGAAAACAGCTCCGAAGAAGTGCGCGGTAGAATCGACGCGGCCTTCCGAGTCGAGCAACCCGGAGGCTACCACAGCCTGTCCGTTCCGGTCGCGTCCGATCACCTCCAGCCAGAGCTCATTCGAGTCGTTCGTGCCACCAGGCAGGGCATGGCCCACCTTTCGGTTGCGCACGACCACGGTCAGTTCTACCTGATCCCCGGCCCGAAGCACCGGCATCGGCTCATCAGGGCCATAGGTGTGACCGTTCACCCGCACCCGAAACAGGTCGACCGTGGCAATGGAGTCCTGCAAAAACGCCTGCGTCGCCCGGAGTTGTTCGTCGTGTCCTTTGAGAAACGGCAGTGCCGTATTCGCGGCCAGAAAGCGGTGACTCCGTACGAAGCCGCCGTCGTTTCCCTGATCATTGGAAGGTACCAGGGGCATATGGCAGTCGATGCACGTGCGTGGTTGCTCGGGCAGATAGAATGACCGAACCGTATTGCCCGAGACACCGCTCATCTGCCAGGCGTCGTATTCATTCTGTCCACGCAACCAGCGGTAGTAATTAACCGCGGGGGGCAACCCGACCTTGTGGCAACTGCTGCAGAATTGTTCAGTGCGATGCACCGGACGGAGCATCGCTTCCCGATGGGGTTCTGGCTTGGCGAGGATCAGCTGGCGGTGTAGCCACTGTCCGATTGGATTCGTGCTCCGGGCAAACGGATATTCATCAGGTCGGGCAATCACATAGCGTCCGTTACCCCGCAGGTCGCGTAGTCCCGTAATTGCGTGGCAGGAAAGACAGGTAATCCCCTCATGCGCCGTCCAGTGCGTGGTGTCAAGCGGCATGCGATGCCCAAAGCGTCCGGAAAAGAGCATAACCGGATCGTGACAGGAGGCGCACCAGCGAGCGGCTTCAACCGGCCGACGCTGGAGCATGTATTCGATGGAGCGGCGGTAATACGGATTATTGAACGAAGAGAAGTGATGGGCAGAAGCTGCCCACTGCGCGTAAATATCAGGATGGCAACCAGCCTGTCCACATGTCCTGGAGCCCGACAGCGTGGCCTCTTCAAAGAACTTTTCATGCGCCAGCAATGCTTCAGCAGCCGCCAGCGGGTTTTCGGAACCCGTATCGAGATAGACCGGGCCGGACTGTTTCAGCCAAGGCACCAGAAAGAAGGCCATAGAAACCACCACCCCCGCACTGAAGGTCAGCGTCAACGGATGGTACAGCAACCGCCCCCAATGCCGGACAGCCTCCCCTCTGGGCAGCAAGAATCGAAAGCGAGCACCCCGTTTGAGCGATACGTGTACGAGAAAGCCCAGCAGCGAGGTGAACATGGTCACCACATGGAGTGTCAGCAGCCAGCGCCGATTCAGCGTGGCTTCGCCCCAGAATAGCAGAATGCCACTCAGCAGCAGCAACAACATGGAAAGCGCCGTAAACGCACCAGCAGCCGTAGCACGAAGATTCCAGCGCAGCGGCATCGTACGAAGGTGCGCCAGCAGAAACAGTAACAATGGAATGATCAGAAGCAGCCCGAGCCCGACATGCAGCAACACGTTGCTCATATAGATGAGCGCCGTTGAACGATCAAATAGCACGAGCACCAGGCTGTTGAGCAGCAGTACGAGAAAGCCTCCCAGCAGGATGCTCACCAGCCGACGTTGTCCGTGAGGCAGATGAAATAGCTGCTTATTACGCGAACGCAGCATATGTTCACCGTATGGTTAGAAGTCACGCTGCCGTTCCAGTTCAGCCAGATACTGTCGCAAGGTAGCATCCTGTGGGCGATAGCGCAAGGCCTGTAACCATGCCCGACGTGCCGCTTCGTACTGATGCAGCCTGGCCAGTACTACGCCCAGGTTGAACCATACGTCGGCCAGTGTCGAATCATGTTGCAGCAGCTGGTAGTAGCGCCGCACGGCATCCAGGGTATCGCCCAGCAGTAACGACAGATTGGCCCGATCGTTTTGCAGCGCCGGGTTGTTTGGCTCCCAGAAAATGGCCACATCCAGCGCTTTTCGCGCCTCCTGCAATTGCCCTACCTGAAGCAGCAGCCTGGCCAGTTCCTGCCAGGGACGCGCACGCTGGCTCTGATAGGCATTTAGCTTTGCCTGACCGATCTTTCCGGAGAGTTGCTGAATCTGCCGTGCACGCTCCAGAAAAAGCTGACCGGCTTCACGTTCTCCCATTAACATCAGGACCCGCCCCAGGTTGTAATTGGCCCCCCGATGCATGGGCTGCCGCTCCAACACCAGACGTAAAAAGTGTGCGGCATCTTCCAGATAACCATTTTGCAGCAGCAAGCGTCCAAACGTATAGATATTCTCCGGATGGCCTGGATTCAGCCGCATAGCCTGCTCTGCAAAGGCCAGAGCCCGCGACATATTGCCCTCCTGCTCCTCGAGCTCGGCCAGCCAGCGATAGGTTTCGCTTTCGGACGAGTCGACCTGTAACGCTTTCTGGTAAAACTGACGCGCTGCCTTCAAGCTATCCAGCAAGAAGCAGGCACGGCCAGCCTGCCGATAGACAGCCGCCAGCATGGTCCGGTCTGCCTGCGGCCTTGAAGGTGACGCCCGAATTGCCTCCAGTTCCTGCAGATAGTAATCCAGCGCTTTTCGATACGCCCCCTGCAGAAAAGCGGCATGTCCCAGTTGAAAATAGATGCCGCGTAGCAGAGGGTCTCTCGCCCGTGCTTGTTGAAAAGCAGTTATTGCCTGTTCAAAGGCATTCGCATCGAGCAGGATACGTCCTTTCAGCAAATAGGCTTCGGCAGCGTCCACCTCAGCGAGCACGCTATCGACCAGTTGCATTGCCTGACCGTAATCTCCTGCGCCATATGCCTGCCACGCTGCCTGTAACTGGGCTCGCTGCGCCGCTGGAAGTAGTGGTCGCGGAGGCGATTCTTTTCCCCCACACCCGATTCCCCAGACGGTCAGTACAACTACCAGCCCGCCATGTATCGCAGTCCGCAGCACGGTGGTGCTCTCTGATTTTTTGTGGCCAGCGATACGGGAAAGACCCCGGAACCGTGCCTGCGCGATCCCGGGGCCAGCTTAACCAGCTTCCTACCTTTCCCCAGTAGCGTCAGAAGGCAAGTTGGAGCCCAAGGCGATGTACGTTATCGAAGATACCGAATGAGGTATAGGCGTAGTCGATCCCGATGCGGAAGGTTCGTGCGCCCAACCGCAGCCCAGCTCCCAGGTTGAGCCCCTGCTCATCGGTTGGATTCACGTAGCCTGCCCGCAGGAAAAACAGATCCATGAAGGAATACTCTGCTCCTACCTTGATCTGCTCCGGATAGTCGCGGGGCCGGACAGCCTCCACGTTGAGCCAGAGCGCATGCATGCCATTGCCGGGCGCGACCAGGTCCATAAGGTTATAAGTAGCCCCGATCTGAAAGCTCAACGGTAGCTCAAAGCTTTCTTCCACGTAAGTGAGCTCACGGGAAAAGTTACGCACGCTCATGGCGAAGGTGAGGCTCTGAAGGGCCGTCCGGTAGAGCACCCCAAAGTCCACAGCTATGGTTGACTTGGTGTAGCGCTGGGTACGGCCATCCAGTCCAATCTGGGCAGCTCCCAGATCCTGACGGGCCAAGCGAGCATGGCCTCCCACGGCAAAGCGGTCGGTGATGGCCCGTGCGTAGCCGATTCCGATAGCCAGCGCGCTGGGGCTATAAGTCCCCTGCTCCTCATAGCCCTGCTCGTTGGTAGCAAAGACGGTTCGGATCACCTCGGGATAGCTGACGGCCACTACACTCAGACCAATCACGCCGTACTGTCCATCGGCCGGCCGGTAGGCCAGGCTGGCGTAGCTGTAATCGGTGTTGTTGATCCACTGGGTCTGTCCGACTGCAAAGTGGAAGGTCTGCTCGAAATAGGCCATCCCGGCCGGATTGTAAAAGAGCGAGAGGGAGGCGTTGTCGTCGCGGGCCGTAAGCGCATCGCCCAACGCTGCTGCTCGCGGATCGAGCGAAACGCTGAGGAACTTAAAGCCGGTCTGCGCCAGTTTTCTGGTTTCGATGTCCGTTATCGGTCCGGTATCCTGGGCGTGGAGCTGACCGACCTGCAACAAGCAAGCGGTCAGCAGGATACCCATGCCTGTATATAGCAACCGTTTCATTGTCTTCCTCGGGTTGGCTGTTCGTTCATAAAAGCGCTGATTATCGAATAATCACGATGGTCCGGGTTGTCTGCGCACCGGTTTCTTTGTCGGTGATCACGGCGAAGTAGATGCCGCTGGCCACCACCTGACGCGATGAGGTGGTCAGGTCCCAGAATTCATCGCCGCTACCATCGGTATGCTCAATCACCTTCACCAGCTCGCCCAGCTCGGTATAGATACGGATGGTAGCCTGGGCAGGCAGTCCATAGAAGGCGATTTTGTCCTGGATGTCGGGGAAGCGCACCCCCAGATCCGCTTCCAGCACGTAGGGATTGGGGACCACGCGTACCTCATCCAGCGAAGCGCCCGGTGGCCGTCGGAGCACAGCAGGCAGATACGTCTGGGTCCAGTATCGATTACTCTTCAGGCCATTGCTGCCCACAGCCTGGATATAGTAGAAATAATTGACTCCCCGGCTCACCTCAGTGTCGGTATACGAACGAGCATTCCCGGGGAGCTCGGCAATTTTCTGATAGACGGTTGAGCTATCCGGTAAGGGGATCCCATAGTAGTAATTCTGAGCCCGCCAGATTTCCCACTTCTCCGGATCCGGCTCGCCGGCATAGGATTCCCACTCCAGCGTAATCTTATCAGTCCCTGAGGTTACCACAAACCGTCGGGGCGGCCTGGGAGGTTGTGGCACCTGCATGCCGTTGTCCCAGACCTCCAGGATCTGATCAAAAAGCTGGAAGAGCGAGTCGCGGGCCGTCATGACCCACTCGTTTTTCGTCATGCCAAGGCATCCGGGATCGCCCGCGTTGCAGTAGGTATTGGTCGTAGGATTCCAGTAGAAGACGGCCTGATCGGCAGCATCACGACCCAGCTGGCGGACCTGTTGCTTATACCAGCGTCCCAGCGCATAGGCCAGCTTATCGTTCAGCCCCGCAATTGCTTCAGCGATCACGATGCGAACGTTCTCCCCCGGTCCCAGCGTGTAGGGGCCGAAGCTCTGGACGTATCCGTAGCCGCCTTCGCTGGGCTGTGGCGGGGCCGTCTGTCGGGCAAAGTCGCCGTCGGGTTGAATCCGCCAGGCATGCGGTGGCTTTTCCTCATTGTAGCGCGGCGGCCCACTGCCGCTTTTCTTCCCATCTACCAGCCAGTCTCGCTCAAATTGCATCTGGCTAATGTCATTGTGATCATTGCGGCTGGTCAGGTCGGCATCGTCTGAGTCAAGGATGTCCATCATGCTGGGCTGTCCCTCATCATGCGACTCATCCGAGGCTGACCGATCGGCATGAACGGTCAGGGTACCGAACATCGCAGCCGCTCCCAGGCGCCCGGTTGTATCTCCACCGATATGGGCAATCCAGGGCTGCAACTCAAACCACATGGGATTGCCGATAGTGTTAAAGTTCTGTTGATCCGGCACATGTCCGATCCAGGAAAACTGGGCCGCATGCGCTTTCCAGAATTCATAGCCCTGCGCAAAGCGCTCGCTGAACTGCTCACCGGGCATGTCGTCCCAGTCCGGCACCAGCGCATCATTCATGGTATACTTGCCCCATGCGGCTCCTCCATGGCTATTGTCCCAGGCACCAGCCGGCGCATTAGCCTTGTTGCGGTAGAAGAACGTGAAGTAAACGTTCTGGAGGGTCTGATCGGGCAACTCTACTTCTTCATCCTCGTCCACGTTGCCCGTGTTGGTAAAGACATATTCAATAATGTGATAGTCCTGGTGCTGCTCGTTGCTGAACTGATAGGCCCGTCGCTGCACTTCAATGCCCATGGCCGTATGGGCAATGTTTTCGACCATGGCATCAGCGGGAATATCCGGATTGACTTCGTCCGGCACAGCGGGCTTATCAAAGGATTTGAGTCCATCGACCAGCACTTCGGGGGGCTCGAACTTGTAAACCAGCTTGATCACGTCCTGGAAGTATTCACCAAGCCCGTTAAAACGAGGCCCGATGTGCTCAATGCGTACCGGAAACGTCTGTCCGTCTGGCGACCGCCAGTTCTGTGCACTGATCCATAGCCCACGCCAGTGCCCCCAGTATGTGCCAATCAGATGCCCAGGCCAGGTGTGAGTCCCATTATTCCCGATACCGGCCATGTTTTCCGGCTCGGCCCCACCACCCAGGTAGGGCGACTGGAGTCGTCCAATCGCCAACCATCGGGTGCTCCACTGGGCCTGGACAGGCCCAGCGCACAGGAACAGCAGCAGGCAAAGCCCCAAGCTGCTCCGCCAACCGTTTGTCATGTTTTGCTGCATCAGCGTACTCATATCTTCAACCGAATGGTTTGCCCGGTTAAAAGGAAATTCGAAGCCCGAAGAATACGCGCCGCGGATTAAAGAAGGTGAAGAAGTCGGCATTGGGCATATCAATGTATGCTTTCTCTTCCAGCACCTTCTTCACAAAGTCTGGATCGGCTTCCACGAATTCGCTCCCGTTATAGCGGTAGTACGTCCCGTTCTGGTAGTAAAGCGGTCGTGTGGGGTCATTCGGATCGTCATTGGAGCCCACTGCTGGCGTGCAACCACTGGGTGGACACACGACAATGGGCACAAACTCGACGCCCGGCTTGCGGTAATCGCCAGGTCGATCGTTGCCCGGCACAAACAGGTAGGGCGGGTTTTCCAATCCTTCGAATGTGCTTTCAGGCAGATGTAACGACTGCAGATAGTCACGCAGGTCGTCCGGCCCGGTAAAGCCACTCCATCGGTTCATGTGCCGGATGTTGAACACGTTTGTTACGTCCATGAAGAACTGGACCTCGCCCAGATTCGTGGTGAAGGTCTTGCTCAGACGCAGATCAAAGTTGTAGTAATCCTTCCAGCGCACATTGTGCTCAATGCCTCGCACCGGACTGATACCCTCAACCAGTTGCTGTCCGGTCCACGTGAGCACCTGTCCGGCCCGCCATTCGCCCAGCAGGCTCACCCGCCAACCGGCCAGCGGACGGAAGCCGTTGTAGTTCGGCCCGTAATCCTCCGGGATGACGAAGTCCAGATTGAAACGGGCGAACGGTTCAGGAATTGGCTTACTTTGATAGTGGTCTACTGTGGTCAGCAGATACTGCTGTTGCTGTACCGGGTTTTCATAGTTGTAGGTAAAACCAAAATTCCCGCTCTTTCGGGACAGGTAGGTGTAGTTCACAAAGCCCTGAATCCAGCGGCCTCGGTTCTTGGCAATGGAGATTTCGAAACCACGCACATCGCCGTAATTCCAGGGCCGGGCTACCCAGTAATTTACCTCTCCGTCAATGCTTTCAAAGTTGATATTGCGTGCCTGCAGCGACACGTCGCGATAGTAGCCAGCAATACGCAGCAGGAACATGTCGAACAGATTCTGCTCGAAGCCCAGCTCATACGCGACAGTCTTCTGCAACGGCAGATTCGGGTTACCGATACGGCCCACGGCGCCGCTGGAGATCCGCTCTATCTCAAAGAGGGGTACCGGATCGGGCATCTGGCGGAAATGGCCATAGTTGAAGTATAGCTTACTGTTTGCAGACACGGGAAAGGAAATCCCCAGCCGCGGGCTCAGCGTTAGCTGCTTATCGACCTGTTCTTCTGGTAAAACCTCGTCCAGTTTGTCCACGCCGAAAACCGGCGTAAAGGCCCGATCGTATGGCTCATAGACGTACCATTTACCGCTTGGATTGAAGTAGTCAAGGCGCACGCCCAGGTTGGCAATCAATCCCTTGAATTCCAGCTTGCTCTGCAGGTACGCAGCGCCCTGCTGAGGTTTGCGGCGCCAGCGATACTTCGGATTGGCATGATGAACAAAGAAGGGATCCTCCTCTCCGTAGTTCATATTGTAGTCGCTCAGGTGCAACTCAAAGCCGCCTTTCACCTGCAGGTAGCGGTTGAGCTGGCTCGTAATCGAAGCGCCAAACACCCACCGGGACACGTTCGACGTGTCGTAGGCAACCCCCCCGTGTCCTCCGATGCGTAGCCCGTTGGCACTCAGTCCATCCTGCATGCCTTTGGGCTCATAGCCAAACGGCGCTTCGTTCAGACGGATAACATTGGGTGCCTGGCAGGCCGGATCGTCAATGGGTCGGATCTCCGGCTCGGGCGTCACACAAACGATGGGATCCGGGTTCCGATAGGGCACAGGCCCTGTCGTATAGTTGGTCTGTACCCGCTGCAACTGTACCTCGTAGAACGTATTCGGGGTAAGTGCATGGGTAAACTTCGCCCCATAGAGCGTGTAGTCGATATCCATGGGGTTGATCACCCAGTCGCCGTAGAGCGCAGCCCGCGCCACATGGCCCTCAATCCCCTCACCGCCCGCAAAGATCATATTTTCCAGGTAAGGACGGCCATCCCAGGGGTAGACAGGTGTACTCCCGTCCACCATGTCGGCTGTTGCTCCTTCCGCAATGGATACCGGGCGCACCAATCCTCTGCGCTTTGACCAGAGGCTGACCAGCTCCAACCTGGCTCCGGCCGCTACATCTGCAACCACTTTGGCTTGCGTCGTATAGTCTTTGTAGGCCCGGCGGCGCTGCGGAATGACGAAAGCACTCTGCGTGCGTCGGTGCGAAATCAGAAAGCGCAGATTGCCCAGATACGCGCCAATCCCCGGTACCGGCCCCGTGATCGTTCCGTCTATCTGATAATCCGGATCGTCGATGCGATTGTTTTTCCGAACCATCCACTCGTAAGCCTTCTGGAGCTGCTGCGGCGTTATGTCGTTGTCTGGATCGCTGTCGGTATTGGCCGGATAGGCCGCAGCCGCTGCTTCCCAGCCCTCAAAGTCGGGAAACTGATTCTCTGTCCAGTCATCCCAGGCGGCATCCGTACCGATCATGGCCACCGCCGGATCGAAATACGGCCGAATCCAGAAGGCATCGGGGTCATTAGGCGTGCCCTCGAACGTCTTGGCCTGCGGCGGCGCATAGCGCAAGATCAGGTCAACCGTGTAGCGGTTTGTGCGCGGCTCTTTCATGACCACATTAATCAAGCCGGAACGCACGTTTCCGTATTCTGCTGTAAACCCCCCCGTCTGGGCCTGCACCTCCTCAACGGCCGTGAAGCTTACCCCCGTAAACGGTGCATTTGTGCGCGGATCGGCCAGATTCATCCCGTCAAGCAGAAAGGCTATCTGATTACCGCCATAGCCACGTACGACCAGCCCTGGCTCAAAGCCCGGTTGCAATCCGATCACCTGCACCACATCGGTAGCAACCGGCAGGGCCTCGATCACGGCCGCATCAATGTTGACAATACTGGCTGAGATGTCCGGCTGCACAATCGGTCGTGTGGCCTGCACCACCACCTCCTGTAGCCCAATAGCCGTCTCCTGCAGCGCAAAATTCACCTCCGTGGTCAGCCCCACATCCACCTGCACGTTTTCCACTATCTGCGGGACATAGCCCACAAAAGAGGCGCGAAGCGTATAGGTACCCGGCCGAACATTAAGGATCGTGTAGTAACCGTCAATGTCTGTCGTGGCCCCTATGGTGGTGCCTTCGATTACCACGTTTACGCCGGGCAGGGGCTCTCCGGTGGCGGCCTCAACCACGCGACCGGTAATCTTGCCGGTCTGCGCCCACACCCCACTCGTCCAGAGACTGCCCAGCAGCAGCGTGCCCAGAATGCGTAGCGCGCGTCTCATAGATGCTCCGGTATTGGTTCTTAAGGTGAATTATTTAATTCATCATTTCTATTTATCCAATATTTTGCCTAATTATACACGCTTCTTTCCGTTTCTTCAAGGGATTTTTTAATACCTTTACCGGTTAAGTTAATTGGAAGCGCTTCCAATGTAGTTTTTTTCTTTGACCATCAGGAGCAAGCGCCACCGGCCAGTTTAGCGTCCGCGCCGCTGCAGGACAAGGGTTGTTATGGAAGTGTCGTTACGGGCAGCCAGCAACCAACGTTGACCATCTGGCCGTTGTAACCAGGCAAGATGCCGCACCTGACCCCGCAGCCTTAATCCAGAAGTGCCCGGCCGTAAGGGAGTGAATGTACCTGCTGCCGTCTGCACCAGCACGACCCCCGGGCCGTGGCCGTAGTGGCCCAGCGCCGGATTGGCCTCGTCAAAGTTGCCGGCTGCGATCACGTCGGGGCGACCATCTCCCGTAATGTCGCCGACGTATAATGCACGTACCGGAAACCACTGAGCTGCTTCGGGGAGCGGATGCCACGTAAACTGTCCCTGCCCGTCATTCTCCGCCCAGATCGACGCAAAGGTGCGGGCCACCAGCACAGTGGCTTGCCGTATGGCCTCCTGGCCAAAGAGCGCTGTCAGCGTTTGCGCTCCCCAGGCATGGTAGCTTTCGAAGCGCCGTCCCAGCTCTGGAAAACGCCGGGCCAGCAGATCGATCGTTGCCACTGGATAAGCTTTTTCGCCCCAGTAAGCTACCAACACCGGATCGGTCTGTCCATCCCGATCGAAGTCATGCAGATAGAGCTGCACCGGTCGTTCGGGTGTTGCTTGCAACGTCGCATTTAATCCCAGATTACCGGCCACGAAGTCCAGGTCACCATCCCCATCCAGATCGGCTGCCTGCACACGAAACCACCAGCCTTCCGTGTCTTGCAGATGCGTAGGTGTCAGCCGACCATCTGGTTGCTGGAAGAAAACGGTTAGCGGCATCCACTCGCCCACCACCAGCAGATCCATCCGTCCGTCGCCATTGAAATCGCCCCAGGCTGCGTCGGTTATCATTCCTGCCCGGACCAGTGCCGGGGCGCGCCGTTCGGTAACATCCACGAACGTGCCATCGCCTTGATTTTCCAACAGGTAGCTACGCGGTGCTACGCCGTAGCGACGGGCTTCGACGCGCCCCCCCACAAACAGGTCCAGATCGCCATCGCCATCGTAATCGGCCGCCCGTACGCAACAGCCGTTTGCGAACAGGTCGGGCAAGGCCTGTTCGTCGCGGACGAACTGCCCGCTTCCATCATTGCGGTAGAGGCGGTCACGTAGTGCCTCGGCTGCTCCCCACCATTCATTGCCCGCACTGACCACGTACAGATCCAGATCGCCATCGCCATCCGCATCAAAAAAAGCGGCATCTACATCCTCATAACGTCTTTCGCTCTCCCAGAGCGCTTCGTTGGTGGGCTGAAAGGTTCCGTCGCGTTGCTGCACAAGCAGTTGGGCCGGTTGCCACTTGGCTCCCCCCAGAAACACGTCGTCCAGACCATCACCGTTTACGTCGCCCACAGCCAGCGCCGGCCCTTCGCGCGAGAGCCGATGGGGTTGGAGGGGTTCGCGGGTAAAATCCACAAACGCATTTTCCTGGTGGCGATACGGCAGCGCCTCGGGCACTTCTCGAAAAAGGGGCAAAGGGGCTGCCGGCGGGCGATACCATGCCTGTGCTTCAACCTGGCGAAAGGTCAACGTCTGATTGGCTGCCACATGACGGCGCACCTCGTAGCGGCCGTCGGGCCAGACAACCACCACCGAATCGACGCGTGGGTGCGGCCCCAGTCCGAAGTGCAGCACTGGCTCGACGGACGAAAGCCAGCCACGTACCGGCTGCTGTTCCCGAAGCTGCAGGCGGTCGCCGTAGTGCACAGTCACCCGGGCACCGATACCCCATCGGTTCAGACCTTCACCTTCCAGCACCACCCGCAGGTAGTGGGCACCAGTGCGCTCGCGCGTGTGGTTACGGTACACAGCCGCCGGTGCGTTGATTTCACTGGTTACCAGGTCCAGGTCACCATCGCGGTCCAGATCCACGTACACCGCGCCGGTGGAGAAGCCGGGCTGCCCCAGTCCCCATGCCTGGGCCCGGTTCGTAAAGGTGCCATCTCCGTTGTTATGAAAAGCGAAATTGGGTTGCGGTACCTGCGGCATGCGATGCAGCAGGTCTTCTAAAAGCTCCGGCGTAATGCCCCGGGCCAGTGCTGCCTGAATTTCGGGTTGACTGACATAGCGAATATAGTCCAGATCATTAGGTCGATGATAGATACCATTGGTCACGAACAGGTCCTGATAGCCATCATTGTCCAGGTCGGCCAGCAGGGCTGCCCAGCTCCAGTCAGTGGCAGCTATGCCAGCCTGGAAGGCCACGTCCACAAACTGCCAGGAGCCCAGGTTGCGCAGCAACACATTATGGGGATACTGTGGGTAATACCCGAATTGCCGTTTGCGCTGAAATAGTGTAAAAGACTCCGGTCCATCGGCTGTTTTGAAAATCGCAGGGTCAAAAGGCATCATATCGAGCACCACCAGATCCGGCAGCCCGTCGTTGTCAATATCCCCTGCATCTACCCCCATCGAAGCCTGCGAGGTGTAGGCTGTGGCTACGCGGAGCATATCGGTGAACGTGCCGTCGCCATTGTTGCGATAGATCCGGTCGTCTTCGTGGAAATCGTTGGCCACGTACAGATCGGGCCAGCCGTCCTGGTCCAGATCGCTTACCACGACCCCCAGTCCGTAGCCAATCAACCCGTCTACGATACCGGCCGTAGCTGTTACGTCCACAAAGCGTCCGCCATCGTTGCGGAGCAATCGGTCGCTGCTGTTAGGATCAAACCGATGGCGGAGGGGCTCAGCCGGCCCAAAGCTTTCGTCGGTGTGCAGCGCTCGATTCACCAGGTACAGGTCCAGATCGCCATCCCGGTCATAGTCAAAGAAGACAGCCTGCGTACCGTAGGCAGCAAAGTCCAGCCCGTATTCAGCTGCAGCTTCACGGAAACGTGGAATACCCGTGGCATCGGGTCCCTGATTCAGAAAAAGTTGATTGCGCCCGGTACGGTCCAGGTAGTTACTGAAGGTAACCACGTAGAGGTCGAGCCAGCCGTTGCCGTCCACGTCGGCCACAGCGACGCCTGTGTTCCAGTTGCCTGATCCCGCTACGCCAGCCGTTTCGGTGACGTCCTCGAAGCGCCAGTTGCCGCGATTCAAGTACAGGCGATTGGCCCCCTGGTTAGCGACAAAGTACAGGTCTGGCCAGCCGTCTCCGTTGAAATCGCCGGCCGCCACCCCTGCTCCGTCGTAGTAATACATATAGTTAATGATATTGAAAGCCGTATCGAAAGGCACCTCGTTAACGAAAGTGATGCCCGTCCGATCGGGATCCATGCGCTCGAACAGCGGTGGTTCGACGGGCCGGCAGGCGACCAGCCCCGTAAGCCAGAGTAACAACCAGGTCTTTCGCATCGTTTTTATTGGCGCACCCCAAAAAACCGAGGGGTATCGTCATTGCGGGCTACCAGAATCAGCGAGTGTTGCCCCGGACGATTCAGCTTCTGGATATCCCGCACTTCCCCTCGGACAAAGAAGCCACTGTCACGTGGTAATACTACGGTAAAGTGTCCGGTCCCGTCGCCTTTGAGCCACAGGCCGTAGATGGCCTCCATCAGGCCCAGACTGGTCTGAGCCCAGCGAAAATTGCCTCCGGCCAGCACGTCCAGATGCCCATCGCCATCAAAATCATCTACCAGTAGCCCGTAGAGTGGCGCCCATTGTGCCTCTGCCGGTAGCGGATGCAGCCGGAAGTGTCCGTTTCCAAGATTTTCCACATACAGACTACGCAATTCTTGCACTTCCAGCACCACAGCGCTTTCCAGCTCGTCCGGTTGCATAAAGTCCTCCAGCATCATGCGGGCATAGGTAGCATGTGAAGGGATACGCGCGCTCAGGAAAGGCAACTGGCCAAGCAGTTCGCGGCGCAGGTTCAGTGGACGGTGCCGGAGTCCGGTCGCCGTGCTTTCGGGACGGACCAGCAGATGATCGGCAAATCCATTCCGGTCGAAATCTTTGACAAAAAGTCGCAGGGGGCTGGCAGGCGATGCTTGCAGCGGCGTATTCAGTCCCAGGTTTGTGGCGATAAAATCCGGATCACCGTCGCCATCGAAGTCGGCCACAGCCACGCGGTGCCAGATGCCCGAGGTTGCGGCCAGATCGGGGAGTTGCCAGTGTTTCAGCTGTCCCTCACCGGTATTGCGAAAAATTGTAATTGGCATCCACTCGCCGACCACAAGCAGGTCCAGCCGGCCGTCGTTATCAAGGTCGGTCCAGGCCGCATCGGTGACCATCCCGATCCGGGACAGGCCGGGAGCCAGGGCATCCGCGACGTTTACAAAGCGGCCCTGGCCATCATTCTGCAGCAGCAGGCTCTCGGGCGCCATACCGTAGAACCAGGGTTCGACACGCCCCCCGACGAATAGATCCAGATCGCCGTCGCCGTCATAGTCGGCCACAGCCACCGGTCCGCCGCTACTGCGAATTCGGGGCAGGTGATCCACAGCCTTTCGAAAGCGGCCCTGACCGTCGTTCAGGTACAGTCGGTCCTGTAGTGCCGGGGCTCGGGGCGCATAGGCATTGCCCCCGCTGACCACATACAGGTCCAGGTCGCCGTCACCGTCCGCATCAAAAAACACAGCGCCCAGGTCTTCCGAGAGCGCGTCGGCGGCGAACAGGGCTTCGTTGGAGCGGACGAAGCGGCCATCGGCCTGTTGCACGAAGAGTGCGCCGGGATAGCCCTTAGCGCCGCCGATGTAGAAATCGTCGCGGCCATCACCGTTCACATCGCCTACCGCCACCCGGGGTCCTTCGCGGGAACGCATCCACGGCATGAGTCCTTCCCGCAGGAAGTCTGCGAAGGCGTCCTCTTGATGTCGATAGTCCAGGGCCACCTGCTCTGTTACATCGGCAAAGCGTGGGGTTGCACGCGCCGGCAGCAGGGGCAGCTCAGGCTGGCCGCGCGTTGCCTCTTCCTGGCGGAACACCAGTCGCTGGTTGACGGCCACCTGATAGCGCACCTCGTAACGTCCATCAGGCCAGCCCACCATCACAGCATCGACCGTGTCGTGGGCCCCCACTCCAAAGGTCAGTACTGGATCGACCGACGACTGGAATCCCCGGTTGGGCATCTGCTCCTGGTAAAGGCGTTGATCCCCGACCAGCACGGTCACCTGGGCACCGATGCCCTGAGTATTGGGCGGTATACCGATCAGCTGCACCTGCAGGAAATGCCCACCGAGCCGTTCACGTGCCTGATTACGATAGACGCGGACCGGTCCATTCACATCGTTGACAATCAGATCCAGATCGCCGTCGCCATCCAGATCACCATAAGCGGCGCCGCTGGAAAAGCCTGGCTGTCCAAGCCCCCAGGCCTGGGCCCGGTTGGTAAACGTCCGGTCGCCGTTGTTGTGGAAAGCATAGTTCGGGAGCGGATGCGAGGGCATCTTCCGGATCAACGTCAGATAATCAACGCCTTCCTCGCGGATCACCGCACGCATCGTTTCTTCGGCGGAAAGGTACTCCAGATAATCCTGATCGATCACATCCCAGAAGATGCCGTTAGCCACGAAGATGTCTTTGTAGCCATCCAGATCGATATCAAAGATCAACGCCGCCCAGCTCCAATCGGTCGCAGCCACCCCGGCCCACATACCAATTTCACTGAAGGTACCGTCACCGTTGTTGTACTGCAGCGTGTTCCGGGTAAACTGATGGTAAAATCCGTTTTCTACCTTGGTCTGGTAGAGCATCCACCCTTCGAAGGTAGTGGTTGTTTTCAGCCGGGTATCATCTTCGGGCAGCATGTCTGTTACAAAAAGCTCTGGAAAGCCGTCGTTATCCAGGTCGGCCGCATCCGCACCCATGGAGGACAGGCTGATAGCGGCCATGGCGTCCTCCAGCACTTCCTGGAAGGTGCCGTCGCCCTGGTTCAGGTAAAGGTAATCGCGCTCGAAGAAATCGTTGGAGATGTACAGATCGGGCCAGCCATCGCGGTTAAGGTCAGCCACGGTCACGCCAAGCCCAAAGGCGATTTCCGGTCCGTAGATGCCGGCCTCGGCGCTGACGTCCACAAAGTGCCCCCCGTCGTTTCGGTACAGGCGATCGCCGCCTTCGTGGTTGCGCTCGTGCCGCGTGTTACGGAAATCCAGGCTGATAATCGGCCGCATCGAATTGTTCAACACGTAGACATCCAGATCGCCATCCCGGTCATAGTCAAAGAAGACGGCGTGGACCGAAAAGCCGGTATCGGCCAGTCCCAGCTCGGCAGCAGCTTCGCGAAAGCGTGGGATGCCAGCTTCGTCTGGCCCCAGGTTCAGGTAGAGCTCATTGGCACGAAGGCTGTCGGCAAAGGGTCCGGCATAGCACACGTACAGATCGAGCCAGCCATTGCCGTCTACATCGGCCACGGCCACACCAGTGGCCCAGGGCTTTGTGCCGGCCACCCCTGCCTTTTCGGTAACATCCTCGAAGCGCCAGTTGCCCCGGTTCAGATACAGCTGGTTCGCGCCCTGGTTGGCTGTCAGAAAGACGTCGAGTTGCCCATCGCCGTTAAAGTCGCCTAAGCCGACGCCTCCGCCGTTATAGAAATTGCGGTAGATGAAGACGTTGAATTCCTGGGTCTCCCGCAGGCGATTTTCAAAACGAAGGCCCGTCTGTCCGGGCGACAGCCTTTCGAACAGCGTATCGGCCGATTCATCAGCGTTGCGACAGCCGACCAGTCCCAACAGCAGGCACAGGGCTATGCTACCGCGAAGCCAAACGGTACTCCCTAATGCTGATTGCATATTGCGCTTGGGCTACACCCGTCCACTCCAAAGAAAACACCGCCGGAGCCCTGCCGCAAGGCAGCGCTCCGGCGGTGAATCATCGTGCACTTCACCGGCGCATCAGTAGCCGGGATTCTGAACCAGATTCGGGTTAGCGTCGAGCTGTTGCTGCGGAATGGGTAGCAGCAGCACCTTGGGATCGCTCTGCGGTTTGAACTGGTAGGCCCGCGTGAATTTGCCGTGGCGAATCAGGTCCTGCCGCCGCTTCGCTTCCCAGGTGAATTCGAAAAGCCGTTCATTCAGGATGGCCTCCCGCATCGCCTCCTTGGTGGGATAATCGGCCAGGCTGATTGGCTTGTCCGGCTCAAAGACCCGATTGCGCACGGCATTAATCAGGTCGACCACCTCCTGCGTCGGCCCATTTAGTTCGTTAAGGGCCTCGGCCTTGATCAGGTACATCTCGGGCAGTCGGAACCATGCATAGTCGTTTCCATGATCCCCACCT
This sequence comes from Rhodothermus sp., assembly GCA_030950375.1. GTDB lineage: Bacteria > Bacteroidota > Rhodothermia > Rhodothermales > Rhodothermaceae > Rhodothermus. The sequence continues at coordinate 58,304 of JAUZRN010000019.1, forward strand.
ACGTGGTCCGGGTCTGGCCCATACTTAAGCACACGCACTCCCTCGTATTCGGTAGCATTGAAAATGTTTTGAATCTCCGGCGTATAGGCCAGGGGATTGCCTGCCCGGTCAGTAAGTGGCTCACCCTGCGAATAGCACTGGCGGCCAATACAATTGCCACGCGGCTCGGCATACTGCTGCCCTTCGAGGAAGATGGTCTTTCGCAGGTCGTCATCATCGAACAGGTTATAGGTCTCCGCCAGGATGGCATGACCATTCCAGGGCGAAGGCTCCAGCTGGAAATAGTGGAGCGTTCGCATCTGGAAGTTCATGCCCAGTCCGGGTTCGGGCAGATGCTGCGTGGCAAAAATGATTTCCGGCGAGTTTTCGTTGTTGGGGAGGAAATTCTGGAACCACTCCTCGCCCTCGGCTAACCGGAAATAGCCGGAGTTGATCACGTTATCGGCGTGTTGAATAGCAGCCTGGCAGGCGTTCTGGCCGCCGCTTGTCTGCACATCCATGCAGGAGTTATAGCCATTGGGGTCCAGCTCGGTGCTGTTTTTGGTAAACACGCCCGCATTGAGATACAGGTTGGCCAGCAGCGCCTCCGCCACCCATTTGGTTACCCGGCCGGGTAACGGAGGCGTTTCTGGCAGGTTGTCGCGCGCAAAAAGCAGCTCACTTTCCACAAAGCGGAAAACGCTACTGCGCGGCTCTGTCGCGGGTGGGTTGTTGGGATCCACCACGTATTCATCATCGCCCACAATCGGGACATTGCCAAAGAGATCTAACAGGAAGTAGTAGTAGAGGGCCCGCAACAGCCGTACCTCGGCTTCCAGCTGCGCTTCATTCGGCGCCTCAATTTCAGCCAGGGTCTGGAGCAGCCCATTTGCGCGCGCAATACCGGTGTATAGATCCACCCAGGCACCGTTGAAGTCCACCTGCGTGGGCTGGAAGTTGTGCTCATGGAGGTTGAGCCAGCGGCGGTCGTCAAACCAGTCCTGCCCGCGCGTTGGCACCACCGTCTCGTCGGTGGTTACCTGACTCATGGTCCAGTAGCTCCACTCCAGGGCGCGCAGCTGCGCGTAGATAGGCGCTAACGCGGCGGTGATTTCCTTGTCGGTCCTATAGAACTTGTCCGGAGTGATCACCGAGAAGGTCTCCTCACTCAGATCCGTACACCCTCCGAACAACAGGAGCGCCAGCAAGGCAACGCCTGCCACACGCCGCGTGTTATGATTCCATCGCATCATGGCTATTCGATTAGGCACGTTTGATAGACATTCAACTGATCGCATTACTCTCGTTACTGGTCCGTGTTAGAAGCCCAGGCTGACCCCCAGCGTAAAGCTTCGAGCCCGTGGATACTGGGCGTAGTCAATGCCCAGCGAGGCCAGCCCGGCATTGATATTCACCTCTGGATCGTAGCCCGAGTAAGGCGTAATGACCAGCAGGTTCTGGCCGGTGACGTAGATGCGGGCACGACGCACATAACGTCCCCAGACACCGCCCAGATTGTTGAAGGTATACCCGATCGTAACGTTGTCCACCCGGAGGAAGGAGCCATCTTCAATCCATCGGGAAGAGTAAATCGCCGGCTCATCAAGGGCATCCGGGTCGTCCAACGCTGCTTTCAGGAAGTTCTGGTTCTGCAGCACAGCGCTTTTCGTCTGATAGACCAGGGCGGTGTTGTTGAAGACATCACGGCCCTGCTCCCCACGGATGAAGATGTTGATGTCAAAGTTACCCCAATAGATATTGGTACGAATACCGTAGGTGAAGTCCGGCTGCGCATTGCCAATGATGGTGCGATCCGCATCGGTAATCTGCCCATCCCCATTGAGATCCCGGAACTTCTGGCGACCGTTTTCGACGCCTTCGAAAATCCATCCATAGAAAGTGCCTACCGGCTCGCCAGGGATCAGCCGCTGTGCAAAGGTGCCGGACTGACCGCGCCCACTGACAATCCCGGTTACGATGAACTCATGGGGGCCCAGGCTGACCACCTCATTTCGGTTGGCACTGAAGACCAATCCGAAGAGCACGCTCAGGTTCGGCCGGTCAACAGCCAGGGCATCGAGCGAGAGCTCAAAGCCTCGATTGCGCGTCTTACCGATATTTTCGATCCGGGTCGGCACGGGCGCCGGTTGTGGCACAGGGATCTCCAGCAAGAGATTACTGGTGTTCTTGACATAGTACTCGATCGTACCGGAAAACTTGCCGTTGAGCAGGTTATAATCAAGCCCGATGTTAAAGGTCGCGGTTTCCTCCCACTTCAGGTTTGGATTTGCATAGTTAACCGGGGCAAACCCGGTAAATGCGGTCTGATTGAAAACTGCCTGAAGATCCTGCCGTGCCCCAAGCTGCGCCAGCGACAGATAATTTCCGATTTCCTGGCTTCCCGTAATCCCATAGCCAACTTTCAGGCGCAGGTCTGTAAGCCAATCCAGTCCTTGCAGGAAAGGCTCGGCACTCAAACGCCACGCAGCGGAAATGGCGGGGAATAGTGCCCACTTGTTGCCCTCACCAAAACGCGAGGAACCATCATAACGGAGCACGCCCGTCAGGTAGTATTTATTCTGATAGTTATAGTTCAGACGCGTAAAGAACGAAACCAACCGGCTTTTTTCTTTGAATGAGAAGGTTCCCTCCTTCACCAGCTGAGCGCCTGCCTGCACCGCGTTATACAAGGTAACATCCGTCACATAATCCCGACCCTCCACACCGAATTCCTCCGTCATATACTCGTTGAACTCATAGCCCCCTAACAGCTCCACATTGTGCACCTGTGCAAATGTACCACGATAGGTCAGATAGCTCTGGAAGGTCATGGACGAATGCTCCCGGTTGCGCAGCAGGGCCCGCCCACCAAACTCGGCACCGGTTGGATTCTGCTGGGGGAAATACTGGCGCCGGCTTGACTGGGCCCGGTCGGCTCCAAAGTTTACCTTGACCGTCAGTCCCCGCATCAGGTCCAGCTCAGCCGCAATGTTCCCCAGCGTCCGGGTCGTTTTGGCAATATCCTCAACCTGCTCGGCCATGGCCACCGGGTTACGCACCGAGGTGCGGCCATCTGAAACCTCAAAATAGCCATCGGTAGCCGGCGTGCCATCCAGATTGCGTTCTGCATAAATGGGATAAGTAGGATTCATCTGGAATACATTCGAAAGCACGCCGCCCTCAAAGCCGGCCGTCTGGTTATAGGGCAACAGGTCATCAAGCTGAAACGACCCCGTCAGGTTGAGCTGCAAACGGAGCCGCCCATCAAAGGCCTGATGATCCGCATTCAGACGTCCCGTCAGCCGTTCCAGCCCTGAATCGATCACCTGCCCCTGCTGATTCAGATAGCTGACCGACGCACGGTAGCGCGTCTGACTGGTCCCTCCTGAAAAAGCCAGATTATGAAACTGGGTGATCGCCGTACGCATCACGGCCTCCTCCCAGTCTGTATTGGCATTCCCCAGCACATCGCGAGCACTGGCCGGCAGATTCCCGGCTTGAATCTGTTCTTCCACAAACCGGCGATATTCTTCGCCATTCAGCACATCCATCTTCTTATAGGGAGAGGCCGCGGTGATATACGCGTCATAATCTACCTGCAACTGTCCCTGGCGTCCTTTTTTCGTTTCGATGAGAATGACCCCGTTAGCACCCCGCGACCCGTAAATGGCCGTGGCCGCAGCGTCTTTCAATACCGTGATCGACTCAATGTCGTTCGGATTAATCAGGCTCAGCGGGTTACGCGGTGGTGGCGGCGCGCCATTGATACCGGCCCCCTGCGGCATCAGCGGCACGTTATTAATCGGAACCCCATCGATCACAATCAGGGGCTCATTACTGGCACTGATCGAGGTACCACCCCGCAAGCGAATGTTTAATCCAGCCCCCGGCTCCCCATTGTTTGCAAAAATGGTCAGGCCCGCTACGCGCCCCTGAAGTAGCTGATCCGGTGAAATGTAATTGCCCTGATTCACATCATCAGCACTGATCATGGCCACCGATCCGGTAACGTCTTCACGCCGCTGCACGCCATACCCCACCACGACAATCTCTTCCAGCACCTCAACCGTGGGTTGCATACGCACATTAATGACCGTGCGATCTCCTACCACCTCCTGCACCTGCTCATAGCCCACAAACGAAAAAACCAACACGGCCTCCGGACCGGGCACTTCGATCTGGTAGCGTCCTTCTACATCGGTCGTTGTGCCCGTCATGGTGCCCAGCACCACGATGTTAACACCGGGCAGCGGTTCACCGGTCGAAGCATCGGTTACCGTCCCGGTTACCGTCCGGGGTTGTCCGATGGCAACGCTTACACTCCAACACATCAGTAACAACCCCAACCAAAGGCTCCGTTGATGCAGCTTGCTCATAGCACTTTTTAGATCCAGTTGTTTGAGTAAATAAAAGAGCTTTCATACATGATGGAAACGCTCCCAATCTGCATGCTTTCTGCCGGAAAAGCAAGCCCTTTTTTAAGGGACACCCGTCAAATTAACCGGTTTAGTTGTAACAATCCTGCAACCCTTAACACAATATTCACAATAAAAAGACCAATCGGTGCACAACAAAATGCTATTGATCCGGCCAGCGTCAGTCCCCTTCGCTCTGTCCATCCCCCAACCTTTCCGATGAGCCCTTGGTCCAACCGTTCGTGTAAGCCTTTTCTTCTGGGACGTGTCTCACTTTTCGAGCACAATGTCTGATCCTGTCCTGAGCCTGCAGGGCAAAAATAACTTGTTGACAGGCACGGACAGGGAGCCACACACCATCGTGCGCCCTATCCGCTCTGTGATGCCTCCGTATTGAGATCTATGCGATAAAAGGGGCTGCCTGGCTTCGGCGAACCAAGAGCCGTTGGCTAAAAAGGCCTGCTGGCCCCTGGTCCGCCGCCGTCGTCATCATCCGCGGCTTTACACCCATCCACGTACCCAGGTCCCCGAAGACTTTCCGGCCGCGCCCACTCGCTGACCGAGGTGATCTCCGCATCCCGGGCGACCTGACGGGTCCCTGCGGCGTCCATCGCCAGGACTTTCGGTTCGCCCGGACTTCTACAGCTGTCCCTCTCCCTGCGTTTTTCTTTTTCGTACTTTCCGTAGGATTAGCAGGTATGGGGCCCTTTCTGTACTGCGCTTCTCGTCTCTGGCTTCACTGCAACGGCAGACGCAGCACACGCCGCACGTAGCCCGTGCCTTCTTCACCCATGCGTACGTGCAGGCGATAGCCGTCCGGTGCAGGCTCGAGCTGCACTCCTTCGATAGCCCATAGGCGGCGCGGGGTGCGTACCTGCAATGTGTACGTTCGACCCACACGCCCCTCCAGCACCAGCAACAGGTGGCCTGCCTCAGCCCGCACGCGCAGCACACGCAGTCCCTGGTTCGCCATACCGGGCACCAGTGGCTCGGGCGCTACATACACGTCGGTGCCTGGCTGCATACGGTAGCGGATGGTGGTAGGACCGACTATCGGTATGCGAATGCGCACGCGCTGCAGATCCCCCTCCTCCCGTACCTCGAACACGGCCGGCTGCTCGTTCACGGTTACGGCTTCCACCTGCGCGTCCAGGGGGAAGGCCGGCGCCAGATCCAGCGAAATGGGTGCTGCTCTGCCTTCGGGCGTTATCTGTATCTGAAAGGCTTCCGCTGTCCGACGAATACGGATAGCGTACCGATCACTGCCCACAGGTACATGCCGCAGTTGCAACGAATCCCACGTAGCCGGCAATTGCGGCGCCAGCCGCAACACGCGCCCCCCCTCCCGCACTTCCAATCCCAGCAGTCCACGCACCAGGGGGGTCACCACCATGGCTTCTGACCAGATCTGATGGTACGACGAGCGTCCGAAATCACGGTTAAAGGCGCCTGACAGCAGCTCGGTCACATACCCCAGTGCTCCCTGATAGGTGAGCAGCACGTTTGCCATCAACGCCTGGTAACCAATATGTGGCTTCTCGTAGCGGTAGGCAGCCATCGAGGCCCAGCCAGTAAACAGAGGCCAGACCGAACCATGGTGGTAGGAAAGGGGATCGTATCGGCTGCTGGCGCTGGAGAGTATCCGGGTCCCCCAGTCAGTCGCCATCTCAGCGCTGCCCACGTGCTCCAACGCCCGGCGTGCTCGTTCTGGATGGAGCAACCGCCACCAGAGTGGCACTGCCTGCAGGACGGTGTTTTCCGGGAGCAGTTCGGAGGGACCCGCTCCGTCTGGCCTCCAGGTAGCAAAGGCATAGAATCCTTTATCGTCCAACCAGTAAGTGCGTTCGACGGCCGCCCGCACCTTTAGCATCTGCTGCCGCACCTCGGTGGCCAGTTCGGTCTTGCCCAGCGCTGTGGCCATGGCGGCCATCCCTTCCAGCGCTGCCAGCCATACGCCCTGCTGGTACAGCTCTTCATGCGGTGGGTAGAGCTGTCCACCTTCCACCCACCCATGTCCCACGTCGGTGTTTTCCACCAGATCGTTGCCATCGGTATCGGTAGCCGCTGTGAAACGATACGCCCTTACCAGCGAGGTCCAGTGTTGCCGGATGTAGTCCAGATCCCCGCTGGTTTGCCAGTAATCGGCGTGGGCCACGATGAACAGCGGGGTAGCATCGGCCGACGCCCAGGGGTACGGGTAGTTCTTGAACCAGTCGATCAACGCCGCACTTTGAGAGATTTCATGCGGGATTTTGCCGTCTGCGCGCTGGAACTTGCGCAGGAAGTCCAGCGCTATGCGGGTCGTCTCGAAATGTCCGACAGCCGTTGTAGCCAGCACCGTCCAGAGCGCATCCCGTCCAAAGAACCAGGCAAAGCCGGGCCGTTCACTGTTGCCTGCCGTACGAAATCCGGCCACCAGTCCGGTTCCCAGATAGGGATTGGTCGCCAATCCTTTGTCGATCCCCACCAGTGCCCAGGCATAGGCTGTGTTCAGCGCCGGATCCGGGGTTTCGAGCTGCAGGGCCGTGTCCAGCAGCCGTTCGTAGTGCGCCACGTTCTGGTGATAGTAGGAGGCTGCCTGATCAAGTAGTCGACGATAGGCTGCAATCGCATCGTCGATGCCCTCGACGCTGCCCGTGATCACCACCGGAATGTAATAGCGCGCGGCCAGCTCGGGCGTCACTTCCAGCTCAAACTGGTTGGGCAAATCTTTGGGCTCCTCCTGGTAAGGTTGCACGGAAAGGTCCCGGGCCAAAGGCGAGCCGATCACACCGGCGAAGCGTCGGGTTTCCTCCGTAATCGTGTAGCAGCGCACCTCTTCGTTCCACCCAAGATAGCCGGTCATCAACCCGGCCGGCCACATGAGCCGCAGGTCGGGTCGAAACGCCACGCGAATCGTTAGCGGCCGCACGGCCTGCACATCAAAAAGCATCACAATGCCTGGCTCATGCAAGGGCGCATACAGAATTTGCCGCACCGTAAAGGCGGCGTGGCTATAGGTAAGCACGGTAGCTTCTGGCCGTACTTCAATAAACGCCAGTGTCTCCTCACCGCTCAACGGAATCGGATAGTCGGCGATCTGAAAGCTCAGGCGCAGGTCGCGCAGGATCTTCAATGGATAGACCCAGACCTCGAACGCGCGGTGTTCGTAGCCAAGCAGGGCTGCCCGTCGCCCTACTACGTCCAGAAACGCCCCGGCCTGCGTGGGTCGCGTTAGCACCAGACGACCGGTCGGTCGCTCAAAACGGGGAACCAGTCCTTCTATGTCCTGTGCCGGTACCCTCATCGTTCCGAGCATCCAGCAGCCAAACAGTCCAAGTAGTCCTATCAGGGTGCGCATGATATCCGACCTTCAGTTGTTTGCCAACAAAAAAGCCCGTCCGGCAAGAAAGCACCGGACGGGCCTTTCGGTCAAGTCCCGGATTTATGCATTGGAGCGCGCACGCAGTGATCCAGCCGAGGGCAGCAGCTGGCTACGCCGATAGGCATAGATACGAAAGACCGTATCGTCATCACCCCGTACCACCGCCCAGCCATTGTCGCGTTCGTCAAAGTAAAGCACCTGCTGCACGCCTCCCGGAAGGCGCAGCGTCAGCACGTAGTCAGGTGCCTGCCGAATGGAGTCGGCTGACAGCTCGTCGAAAAAGCCATCAGCCCGAAGTGGATCGAACTGGCCGGCCCATCGGACGGCTGCTGCCGAGTCGGCCGCTACCGTTCGGTTGTTTTCCACCAGCTCCCATCCGCTTTCGCTTCGACGTACACCGTAGGTCTGTCCCTGGTGCTGTACTTCCAGCGCCTCCACCTGGGCAGCCGGCACATTCAGGATCGTTTTATCACGCCAGCGACTCAAATCTTCAGGAAACGTCAGCCCCGTACGGGCCAGAAAGACCCGTTCGTCGCCCGCCAGCCGCACGTAACGTGCCTGGAAGTCCGGCCCCGGATTGCCCCAGAATAACTGGAGCGAATCGCCTGCCCTTCGATAGGCCACCAGGCGGATGGCATTGGAGTCGGCCACGCCGTAGGTGCCATAACGCGCCGGATTGATGGACACGACACTGACCAGTTCGGTTTCGGCCAGATTTTCAACAAAGCGACGGGCAAAGGAGGAATCGGCTGGATAGCGAATGGGCGCCGTCAGTTGCCAGCCTGATCCCCCCCGTTCAAGTGTCAGGGGGTCCTTTTCAGGCCGTTCCAGCCGAATACGTATGATCTCATCGGCGCGAAGCGTCCACGCCGGCACGTCGATGGTCGATGGATTACGCTTGAAAGCGCCGGTGGCCCAGGCCAGCACGAGCAACACTACCAGCACAGCCGAAAGGATCACAACCGGATTTTTCCGCGGCATGGCTTGCTTTCCGGATTGATTTTCAGGTGGTCAGTACGATCTGGCGTTGACGCCGCATGCGCCAGCGGATCAGCCCAAAGAGGACGACCAGGATCACGGGCCCCAGGATGTTTGCATACTTGATGAAGGGGCGCAGGCTTTCGCTTACTGGCTCAAGCGCACGCGGCGCAATCGACTTGGTACGGATTGCCAGTAGCGCTTCATCCTGACCAAGCCAGTCGGCAATGTTCAGCGCAAAGGCCAGATTGCCCGGCGGCAACTGTCCTCCGTAACGCTGTTCGTTGACCAGATCGCCATCGCCCACCACAACCAGCCGGGCGGACTGTCCTACCCGTGTACTGTCATAGGCACTCGGGAAGCTTCCGTGCAGCGCTACCGCCAACACATAAGGCCCTCCCTGGAAGTTTGTGGCATCTGGCAGCATGGCAGGCTGGATGGTAAAGAAGCCCTCCTGCGTGGTGCTCTGAGGCGTCGAATAGACCAGCGGGATGCGTTCGACGCCCTCAGGTAGCGCTACGCTCGTATCGATAGAGCTGACATAGTAGAAAAACACTTCCCGCAGCCGACTGACCATGGGATGCTCCGGATTAAAGCGCGTAGCAATCGGGAAGAATGGATACTCCACCATCTGCGCCACCCGGAAGAAGCCCACGGTTCGCTGGAGCGTTACCACCGAGCTCTGGCGGTCCATCACCAGATCGGGCCGCACCACCACGCCATAGTGGGCCAGCAGATCCTCCAGCCCGGTCTGTTGTTCACTGGCAAAGCCAAATTGCAGGTTTGCATTGACCCGGTTAAGCAACACAGCCATCCGACCGCCTGTCATCAGATACTGGTCGATGGCCTGCAGGTGTGGTTTCGGAAAGGTATCGGTCGGGGCAATGATAAAGAGCAGGTCGGGCCGAGGATCCAGCGTGCTATCCTTTACCGACACGGTGCGCACCTCGTAATTGCGCTCCAGGCCCCGCCAGAACGTTTCGATGGCTGCACGGCCCGGCTCTCCGTGCCCTGTCAGCACACCCGCCACCGGCAGCCGATCCCGGGTAAGTTTGCGAATGGCACTGGTCAGGTCATATTCCAGCGTCGAGAGATCCTCAATCACCGGGATTGTCTCCCGCTTCCCCCCGTACTCGACCACCAGTCCCATGTAGGCGTTCTTGATCTGCAGGTTGTCGTTTTCAATCACCTGCACCTGCACGGGGGGAATATTGTAGCGGGCTGCTTCTTGCTGGAGCGATTCGTCTGCGCCCGGATCCAGAAATTCATATTGAAATTTATTGCCGCCATAGGCCCGGTATTCGTCCAGTTTATCCCGCAGAAAACGCCGATAGCTACTGTAGGGCGCAGGTAGATCGGCCGTAAAAAACACGCGCACCGTGACCGGATCCTCAAGCGCACGCACCGTTTCGATCGATGCGTCAGAGAGCGAATAGACCCGGTCGTCGGTCAGGTCTATGCGAAAGAAGACGTTCAGGCCAATCAGGTTGAGCACTACCAGAATCAGTCCGACCAGCAGCAGTGTGGTGCGGGTGGTCCAGTTCCGTTGCATGGCTCACTCCGGACGTCGTGCCAGGTGATACGCGGTCAGCAAACCGGCAAAAGCCGTCAGCGACAGGTAGTAAAGCACGTCACGCGAGTCAATCACACCACGCATCAGGTTCCGATAGTGGAAATCAATGCTCAGGTATTCCAGCACGGAAGCCAGCCAGCCCGGCACAAAGATCGTGACTTTGTCCAGCAGGTACAGTCCAAAAATCATAGCAAAACCCAGAATAAAGGCCACGATCTGGTTACGCGTCAGGCTGGAGGCCAACAGGCCCAGTGCGCTGCAGGACAGGCCCAGCAGGGCCAGCCCCAGGTAGCCGCCCAAGGTACCACCATTGTCCGGATCCCCCAACACGGCCAGCGTCAGCACATAAATGCCCGTCAGCGCCAGCGCCACCAGCAACACCGTCACTACCGACAGCAGCTTAGCGACAATAACCTGTCCGTCACGCACCGGCAAGGTCAGCAGCAGCTCAATGGTACCAGCCCGACGCTCTTCGGCAAAGGTGCCCATCGTAAGGGCGGGAATAAAAAACATAAACAGCACCGGTGCCAGATCGAAGAGCGACCGTAACGACGCGACATTCTCAACAAACAGCGTGTTACCAAAGAACCAACCGGTAATCAACAAAAACACACTTAGCACAATATAGGCGGAAGGACTATCAAAAAACGCACGCAATTCACGTCGCGTGAGAATCCAGACCTCTCGCATGGTTGTCGTGCGTTTAGTTCATCGTGAGCTGGCGGAAAACTTCCTCTAGATCCACACGCTCCCGGTGAAGCTCGGTGAGTGTCCAACCACGCTCGACAGCCAGCCGGAACAACTCCGGGCGCAGGTCCTGCTGGCCATCGGTGCTCAGGCGAAACAGCAACGTGCCATCACCTTCTACTCGCGCTTCCTCCACCCTGACGCCGTCGACCCGTTCCAGCGCAGCACGCACCTCGGACTCCGACGCCTGCACGCCAAACAGGATACGTTGTCCCCCATGGGCTGATTGCAGCTCATCGGGCGTCCCGTCGGCCACGATTCGTCCACGGTGAATGATCAGCACCCGATCACACGAAGCCTGTACCTCGGGCAGGATGTGCGTCGAGAGAATTACTGTCTTTTCGCGTCCGAGCGTTTTAATCAGACTGCGGATCTCCACAATCTGATTCGGGTCGAGTCCGGAAGTCGGTTCGTCCAGAATCAGAATGGGCGGGTCATGCACCATGGCCTGAGCCAGACCAACGCGCTGGCGATATCCCTTCGAAAGCGCATCAATGCGCTTGTTGAGCACCTCCCCCAAGCCACACACGTCAATCACTTCCGCCAGACGCCGACGCCGCGCCGCCCCGTCGAGTCCCCGCATGGCCGCCATGAATTCCAGGTAATCGTAAGTGACCATATCAGGGTAGAGCGGCGTGTTCTCAGGCAAATAGCCGATCTTCTGCCGAATCGTCAGACTATCCTGCCGCACATCCAGGCCATCTACCAGGACAGTGCCCTCGGTCGGAGGCAGATAACAGGTAATGACCTTCATCGTGGTGGTCTTTCCTGCCCCGTTGGGCCCGAGAAAACCCAGCACCTCCCCCGATCGCACGGAGAACGAGATACGATCGACAGCTACCTCCGACCCATACCGCTTTGTCAGCTCGCGTACCTCAATCATGACACGCGTGCCGGTATTGATGGTCGTGGTGCAACGCTATCAGAAAAGCACTCTAAGCCCCTGCCTTCCACCGCCCCTATCAGAAAGATACAAACGAATTAGCTGACCGTTTAGTGCGCTCCTGCACAACACCTCATCAATTCTTTGCAATAGCATGGGCCTACAACTAAACTGCGCACAGCCTTCAAAGAATTTCCGAGCAAAAGGCACACAATCCCCCCGACACCTCTCAGCGCACACCGACATGCGCACCGGACGTTTCGCTTGCGCCTTCTATCACCGTTCCATATTTTTGGAGCGATTTTTAGTCAAGCCTAAATCTCAAATCGACCGATATGCTGGCGTTGGTGCTGGTGCTTGGTAGCAAGTTGTTACTTGCCGACACCAGCCAGTCCATTTCGAGGCTGGCGGTGGCCTATACGGTGGACCTGATAAGTCCACTGGCTGGAGCTTCAAGCCGGCCGGTGTGGATGGACAATGTAGACGTCACGCTGACCCTTCGGCTGCATCCCCGCACAACGCTTTTTCTCTATGGCCTGGGCAACCAGGGAGGGACTATCAGCGAACGCATCGGCGTTGCCCAGAGCCTCAGCAACATCGAAGCCCCTACTTCCTGGCGCCTCTATGAGGTGTTTGTCGAGCATATGGTGGATCAAGGACATCTTTCCCTGTTGGCAGGGCTCTACGACCTGAATAGCGAGTTCGACGTGCTGTCGGCAGCCGAGCTGTTCCTGAACAGCTCCTTTGGCATTGGACCTGAATTTGCCAATAGCCGGTCTGAGGGTCCTTCTATTTTTCCTGTGACGGCTCTGGGCCTGCGCATTCGCTTCGTCCCCTGGTGGACGCCCTATCACGCCGGATATGTGCAAGCTGTTGTGCTGGACGGCGCGCCGGGGCACACGCATACCCGGACAGGCACCCACATTCTTTTTGGACGCAATGATGGATGGCTCCTGGTAACCGAAGCTGGTGTGTTCGTTCATCCGAGAAAATCTGAGCTTTCCCTTTCGCCAACGCTGCTGGTCAGCCGCCTGCGCGAGTATCCCTACGACCACAAGCTGGCACTGGGCTTCTGGTATTACACAGCCCGTTTCCAGCGGCTCGACACCGATTACCTGAGGCGTGGCAATTGGGGAGGCTACCTGCTGGGCGAGACCTGCCTTTATCGCACAGCCACCCGAACGCTCTGGATGTTTCTGCGTGTGGGTTGGGCACACCCGCGGGTGAACCGATTCGGTGCCTACACAGGTGGGGGGTTCAGTGGCCAGGGCTGGTTACCGGGACGACCACGCGATCGCATGGGACTGGCGGTCGCTGCTGTCCACAATAGCAGGGCCTATCGTCGTCTGCAGTGGCAACACGGCGCACCTGTACGCCATACCGAATGGGTGCTGGAAGGCACCTATCTTTTTGCTCTCAGCGCTGTGTTGTCGCTTCAGCTTGATCTACAGTGGGTTCTGCATCCCGATACCCGTACCGGCAGCGTGTTGGTCGGCGCATTGCGCCTGTTGGGGCATCCGTAATGGGCCTGTCAGCGAACAGGACGTAACAGACGTTCCCATCGAAGGCGACGCCGCTCGACGTCCCAGGATAGGTAGATCAGCAGGGCTTTCCCGACCACATGATCGGCCGGTACCAGTCCCCAGGCACGACTGTCCAGGGAATTGTCGCGGTTATCACCCAGCACAAAGTAGTAGTTTTGTCGGATCACACAGAATTGTCCGGGACGTCCGTCAATCAGAAACGTCCCATCAGGACGGGGATAGATCTGGTGTCCTTCATAACGAATAAGCAGTTCTCGGTAGAAGGGCCAGGTCTGGGGTGTCAGATAAAGCGTGTCGCCACGTCCTGGAATGTAGACGGGACCCCACCTTTCCCGGTGGCGGGCTTTGCGAGCGGTTGCTCCCTGCAAAAGCACCGCCTCCGAGTAGGGTTGCAGGGTATCGACTTCCGCAAAGCGGGCAATATGGTGGGCCACCGCTACGGTTGCATCAAAAAACAGAAGGGTGGCCCGATAGGCTGAGCGTGCCACGTTGCGTGCACCGATCGCCTGCAGCGAATCTGGAGAAAGCCGGGCGCCGGGCCGCAACCGCAACATCCAGCGCTGCTGCACCAGATCAGGGTCGGGAAACGGCCGACCGTTTACATAGACCACTTTGTTTTCAATCCAGAGCGTATCCCCCGGCAACCCCACCACGCGTTTGATATAGGGCGTTTTGCGATCGATCGGACCGGTCTCTACGGGATAGTTGAACACGATCACATCCCCGCGTCGGATCTCCGTAAATCCGGGCAGGCGCAGATAGGGTAGGCGGATGTCCGGCACATACCACGCGGTAAAAGGCAAGCCCAGCGATACGGGCAGTCGGGGACCATAGTGAAGCTTGGAAACCAGCACAAAATCTCCCACGAGCAGGGTTTGCTCCATCGAAGGAGACGGAATGCGATAAGCTTCCAGAGCCAGGAGGCGTATCAGCAAGGCCAGGCCCATGGCCAACCCCAGCGCTGTCAGCCAGTCACGCATACGTCGCTTCCAACTGGCGGTATTGGCCGACCGGAGCGTCGCCCCCATCTCGTTCGACCCTGTCACTTCTGTTTGTCAGCGTATGGGTTTGAACAGACGATTCAAGCGGGGGAGATGATGTTTACCGTCCCAGGAGAAATAGATAAACAGGGCCTTGCCCACCACATGATCCATAGGTACGAATCCCCAGAAACGGCTATCCTCTGAATTGTCCCGGTTGTCTCCCATGACAAAGTAGTAATCCTGACGAAACGTGTAGGTAGTCGTTGGTCGGCCATCAATCAGGAAAGTACCATCATGCTGTCGGCCAGTTGTATGCCCTTCATAGCGTCGAATCACAGGCTCCACAATCGGCCAGTTTTCCTCGGTCAGTGTGATCGTCTGACCACGAGCTGGAATGATCACCGGCCCGTAATTGTCGGGCGAATAGCCCATGCCGGGGGGATACATCAGGTCGCTGTAGGTGTTACCCTGAGGGATAACCAGCGGCTCCACCCGCTCTACATAGGGCCACTGTGCGAGCGTTTCGACGGCACCGGGTGTTGCCATTACCAGCACCTGACGGGGATCCGGCGTCGGCTGCACTTCCTCGATCCCCAGGGCTGCCAGGCGCACTTCGGGCAGCATAATACGCGGATCACTTTTGATCACCCGCCAGTACTGCTGCATGGTGGATCGCAGGGGTTGCGGTTCTCCGTTCACGTATACCACTTTGTTTTCAATCCAGAGTGTATCCCCCGGCAACCCCACCACGCGCTTGATGTAGTGCGTCTTGCGATCAACCGGTAGATCTTCGGGCGGATAGTTAAACACGATCACGTCGCCCCGTCGTATCTCGGTAAAACCTGGCAGGCGCGTGTGCGGCAGCTCGACGCCTTTCAGGTAGATTTTGGTAAATGGAATGCCCAGCGAAACCGGCGTGCGCACCCCGTAATGTAGCTTGGAAACGAAAAGATAGTCACCGACCAGTAGTGTCTTTTCCATAGAAGGAGTAGGTATGCGAAAGAGATCGAACAAGAACGTGCGCACGACCAGCATGACCACCAGCGCAAAGGCCAGCGCCTCTATCCATTCACGCAGTTTGCTCTTGGAAGGCCGGGCCTGTCCGTCAGCCGAAGGAGTGGTCGGCGCGCTCACTTTACCTTTACCCCGACGCCTGCGGGTGCGCCTCTTTGCAGTCGACTCAGAATGCGTAGTTGCCAAGGCTCGGTGGGGTTTGGTCTGAACAACGTCGAAAAAACGTCATAAACCCGCTTCGGTTCAATCAATGTCTGAAAGACGGGGACGACCGGGCAGCACATAAGGCCGTCGAATGGGTTTCAGAAAGAACTGTTGACCGTCAAAACCGGTCAGGTACCAGGTGTCGGTCTCGCGCTGATAGTAGTAATCTACAAACGGCGCCCGGCGGGGGTTGGTGATCAGGCGTCCCAGCAACGTTTGCCGCATTATCCAGAGTTGATCCCGATAGCGTGGCGCGCTGGCTACCACAATGCCTCGCTCGAAAGGCCCATTTACGTCCATAATTCGAAATGGAATTGAATCGTTCAGTATCAGCCAGTATTCAAACTGGATATATTCTTCACGGGGGCGTCGTTGGTGCAGATCTACTTCAGCCAGGGTACGCGTGGGATCTCCGAAATGCGCCTGTAGCCGGGCGCGCAGCTCGGCAGTGCGCAGCGTATCCAGCGGCGTCCAACGGTTGCTGCCCAGATAAGCCCAGCCGGCTTGTCCGAAGCGCCGCTGGAACCAGCGCTGTTCGAAACGACGCACAACTCGCCAGCTTGTCAGCACGAAAGACGGCCCGGGTTGCTTCTGAGCAGCCGCCTGCGTAAGCAGACGCTCCAGTACCGGATAGCGCGCATAGAGAGCCAGCGGCACCGGCTCCGGTGGGCGCGGAGGTAGCATGGTAGCCCATTCGTCAGCTTGCTGTTTTAACCAGGCGGTTCGGTACGTCCACACCAGCGCCCGCTGTGCCTGAATGCGATGCAACAGCCGGGCTATATCTTTTTCCTGTGCCAGTGTCCCTCCGACCAGCAGCAGGCCGAGCAGCCAGCTTCCTCCCCACCTGCTGTAAGCTGTCAGGCTGGTGATCATCTTCAGTCTCCCACCGAAAGCACAGCCAAGAAGGCCTCCTGGGGCACCTCAACCCGTCCTACCTGCTTCATGCGCTTCTTGCCTTCCTTCTGGCGCTCCAGCAGCTTACGCTTGCGGGTTACGTCGCCTCCGTAACACTTGGCCGTAACGTCCTTGCGGAGTGCTTTGATCGTCTCGCGCGCAATCACACGCGACCCGATAGCCGCCTGAATGGCCACGTCAAACAGTTGCCGCGGAATCAGCTTTCGAAGCTTCTGCGTCAGCTTTCGTCCTACCTCGTAGGCTTTACTCCGATGCACAATGGTTGAAAGCGCATCGACCGGCTCACCGTTGATCAAGATATCCAGCCGCACCAGATCACTGGGACGATAGTCCAGCATCTCATAGTCGAACGAAGCATAGCCCCGGCTGACGCTTTTCAGCTTATCATAAAAGTCAAAAATAATCTCAGCCAGTGGAAGCTCATACTGCAGGTTGACACGCGTGCGGTCCAGGTAAACTTGATTTCGATAAATACCGCGACGGTCCTGACAGAGCTGCATCAGCGGACCGATATACTCGGTGGGCGTGATAATATCGGCGCGGACATAGGGCTCCCGAATCTCGGCAATCTTACCGGCGTCAGGCATTTCGCTGGGATTGTCCACCGTGATCACCTCACCGGAGCGCAACACGACCTGGTATTCCACGTTCGGTACGGTCGTGATAATATCCAGCCCGAACTCGCGCTCCAGTCGCTCCTGGACGATTTCCATATGGAGCAACCCCAGAAAACCTATGCGGAAGCCGAACCCCAGCGCTGCCGACGTTTCCGGCGTGAACGTCAGCGAAGCATCGTTCAATTGCAGCTTTTCCAGCGACGCCCGCAGGTCCTCATACTGATCCGGATTGGTCGGAAAGACGCCACTGAATACCATCGGCTTGACCTGCCGGAAACCCGGAATGGGCTCGGCCGCCGGACGACGGGCCTGGGTAATCGTATCGCCTACTCGTGCCGAGCGAATGTCTTTAATGGAGCCAATCACATACCCTACCTCGCCAGCCCGAAGCATTTCCACCGGCTGCCGCTCCAGCCGCAGGATACCTACCTCTTCCGCTACGTACTCGCGACCGTTCGACATAAAACGAATGCGCTCACCTTTCTTCAGCGTACCGTCGAACACGCGCACGTAGACAACGGCCCCTCGATAGGGGTCAAAGACTGAGTCGAACACAAGCGCCCGCAACGGGGCCTCCGGCTCCCCTTTAGGCGGGGGAATACGCTGCACGATGCGTTCCAGCAGTTCCGGCACCCCTTCGCCCGTTTTGGCACTGATGCGTAGGATGTCCTCGGCCGGCTCCCCGATCAGCTCCTCAATCGACTGCGCTACCTCTTCAGGACGGGCATTGGGCAGGTCAACCTTATTCAGCACCGGAAGGATCTCCAGGTCGTGCCCGAGCGCCAGATACAGGTTGGAAATGGTCTGCGCCTCAATACCCTGCGAGGCATCAACCACCAAGATCGCCCCTTCACAGGCTTTGAGTGCCCGCGAGACCTCATAGGTAAAGTCGACGTGTCCGGGCGTATCGATCAAGTTCAGGATATACGTCTCGCCATCGCGCGCGCGGTACGTCATGCGAATTGCATGGCTTTTGATCGTGATCCCGCGCTCGCGCTCCAGCTCCATGGTATCGAGCACCTGCTCCTGCAGCTCCCGTTCCGAAAGCGTACCGGTAAGCTCCAGGAGTCGATCGGCCAGCGTGCTCTTGCCGTGGTCAATATGGGCAATGATACAGAAATTTCGAATGCGCTCTCGATACGAAGCCATCGTCTACATGACACCACACGAAGCTACAGGAATGCAGCGCTGATATACCGCGTGGAATATCCGGGTTCCACCGGCCGGTTATATCTCTTCGACCGGCTGCTTCGGAGACGCTCCTGCCGAAAGGGCCTCTTCTGCTTGCTGACGACGGTGAAACTCCTTCTGAAACAGCAGCATTCCCACTACGCCGATGACAATGGCCATATCGGCTACGTTCCAGATAGGAAACAAGGCCACGTAGGCGCCTCCGATAAACGGAATGGCATCGGGCAGATAGCCGCGCCAGAGGTCAATGTGGATAAAATCGACCACACGTCCATGGAAAAATCCGGCATAACCATAGAGTAAGCCATAAAACAGACGATCGATAATATTGCCCAGTGCTCCTCCCAGGATCACTGCCAGACTGGCCAGGTATGGCACATAGCCGTCACGAATGCGGTAGAGGTACCAGGCAATCAGAACCGTCGCTACAATGGCCAGCACCGCCACCGTGCCCGGCGGACCAAACGACAGCCCAAAGGCCATCCCAGGATTCTCCGTGTAGGTGAGCTTAAGCCAGTCGTCAAGGATAGGAATAGACTCACCCGGGTACATTGTCTGGACTACCAGCACCTTGGTGAGCTGGTCCACCAGTACCACCAGCAGCGTAATCCAGAGTATCCGCATCATCTGGCCGACCCCGTGCGCCTGCAAATGGTTACTTTTTTTGCTTCAGCTTGGCCTCGATGGACACTTCCGTGTGCGGCACCGCTTCCAGACGCTCCCGCGGGATCGGCTTGCCCGTTACTTTGCAGATACCGTAGGTTTTGTTTTTAATGCGCTCGAGCGCCCGATCCAGATGGCTGATGTACTTCTGCTGGCGCGCGATCATCAGAAAGAGCTTCTCGCGCTCCATAGCGTCGGTGCCTGCATCAGCCATGTGGAAGCTATAGGCCGTATCGGTTCCCCCCTGATCCCGGGCATCTTCCAGCTGCGCCTTCATGCGCTCGATATCTTCCACTGCCTGCCGACGCCGCTCCAGGATCAGCTGCCGGAAGTATTCCAGTTCCTCGTCCGTAAATGGCGTCCGACGCACAGATGCTGTCGTCTCGTCTCCCTGCGCCGGATACTGCTCGTGCTTTTCTGCCATAATCGCTGCTGCTGAGCTTTGACGTTACCACCCCACGCCTGTTTGAAAAAACAAAAGGCAGCAGACCATCGCTGCAAAGATCAGGCCTGCTGTCCTGTGGTCGTCTCAGCGGGTACGCGTTGCACGCCTACCGTAAACCGCTCTCCATCAATGTCAAATGTCTCTACATGCGTTCCTGCAGGCTGCTCGGACAATTGCAACGCTACGGCCAGCGTCTCGTTCCGAATCCAGTCACCGTGTCGCGTCAGTGCTTTGGCCAGTTGGCCGCTGGCCTGGTAGCTAACCAAGATGCGGTCAGTCACCGCAAAGCCCGCCTTTTTACGCAAATTCTGGATGCGGTTGATGGCTTCCCGGGCCAGCCCCTCCAGAATCAGTTCTTCAGTCCGGTTGGTATCGAGCGCCACGGTCACGCCCTCTTCCTGGCCCACCAGCCAGCCTTCAATCCCTTCACTTTTGATCTCCAGATCTTCGGACCCCAACTCTATCTGTTGTCCCTCGACCTCCAGCACCAATCGCCCCTCACGCAAATATCGGTCGATCTCCGCTTCGGTAAGCTGCGCGACGCGGGCTGCCACACCTTTCATCAGCCTGCCCAGCCGTTTGCCCAACCGCGGATAGTTGGGCTTGGCCGTACGACGCACCACCCGGCTGGTACCTTCTACATACTCGATCGCTTTAACATTAACCTCCTCCAGAATAAGCGACCGCACCGACTCGACAACTTCACGTTCGACGCCGGTTCCTGTTACCACCAGAATACGAGGCAACGGTTGCCGTACGTTGATCCGGGCCTGATTGCGAAGCGCCAGCACAATGGAAACGATGGTGCGCGCCAGCGTCATACGCTGCTCCAGTACTGGATCGATGGCCTCCCGATTCACTTTCGGGAAATCGGCCAGATGCACCGACTCGGGCCCTTGAAGTTCGCAGCCTTCCTGCAGAGCCCGATAGAGCCACTCGCTGAAGAATGGCGCAATCGGCGCCATCAGAAGTGCCGTAGTCTCCAGGCACTCATAGACCGTCTGGTATGCCGCCTGCTTATCCCGTTCGTTCTCCTGTTCGCCTGTGCGAGCACTCCAGAAACGCCGCCGCGAACGCCGGATGTACCAGTTCGACAATTCATCTACGAAGCGTTCGATCGCCCGTGCTGCCCGCGTGGGATGATAGTCCTCGTAGGCCGCTTCGACCGCAGCCACTGTACTGTTCAGCCGACTGATAATCCAGCGATCCAGTTCGGTCCGCTCCGCCAGCGGCATCCGCGTAGATGGATAGACAAAATCGTCTACATTGGCATAGGTGGCAAAAAACGCATAAACATTCTCCAGCGTGTTAAAGAAGCGGCGTCGGGTAGCCGCCAACTCACGCTCCGAGAAGCGGATGTTTTCCCACGGCGGTGCGTTGCTGATCATATACCACCGCACCGGATCCGCCCCATAACGCTCGACCACGTCGAAGGGATCAACCACATTACCCTTCGACTTGGACATTTTCTCTCCCTTCTCGTCGAGTACCAGCCCGTTAACCACCACGTGCCGGAAGGCAACCTGGTCCATTACCATGGTGGCAATGGCATGCAGCGTGTAAAACCAACCGCGGGTCTGGTCCACACCCTCTGCAATAAAATCGGCCGGGAAGGTACGCTGGAAAGCTTCCTGATTTTCAAACGGATAATGCCACTGGGCAAAGGGCATGGCTCCCGAATCGAACCAGACGTCGATCAGGTCGGGCACACGCCGCATCGTGCCTCCATCAGGTGCGGGCCAGGTAAGCCGATCCACATAAGGCCGGTGCAGATCAAGCGCTCCGGTTTCTGGATTGTAGGCTTCGGGCGGA
The DNA here is from genome assembly GCA_030950375.1 of Rhodothermus sp. Classification (GTDB taxonomy): domain Bacteria; phylum Bacteroidota; class Rhodothermia; order Rhodothermales; family Rhodothermaceae; genus Rhodothermus. The sequence continues at coordinate 79,631 of JAUZRN010000019.1, forward strand.
AAGGTGCCTCCCAGCTTCTGACGCAGTTCTTCAATCGAACCAATTACTTCAATATAATCGGGATTGCGATCGCTCTGCCAGATGGGTAATGGCGTCCCCCAGTAGCGCTGGCGACTCAGCGCCCAGTCTACATTGTTCCGCAGCCACTCTCCGAAACGCCCCTGGCCGATAGCTGGCGGATGCCAGCGAATCGTCTTGTTCAGTTCGATCATCCGATCTTTGACCGCCGTGGTCCGAATGAACCAGCTTTCGACCGGATAATTCATCAGGGGCGTGCCCTTGCGCCAATCGTGTGGATAGTTGTGCCGATAGGTTTCCTGACGAAACAGCAGACCGCGTTGCCGCAGATCCCGCAGAATAACACGGTCGGCATCCTTAAACCACAGGCCCGCCACCAGCGGGGCCTCGTCGGTGAACGTGCCTTCGGGTGTGATCGGATTAATCATCGGCAACCCTTCCCGCCGGGCGGCTTCATAGTCTTCCGCACCGAAGGCAGGCGCCAGATGCACGATACCGGTTCCTTCTTCGGTCGAGACGAAGTCGGCTGCAATAACGCGCCAGGCTTCTCCTTCCTGAAAGCGCTCTTTGAAGTACGGGAACAGCGGCTCGTAGCGCATGCCCACCAGCGCCCGCCCGGGAAAAGCTTCGACCACTTCTACCGACTCATCCCGCAACACATCCATCCGATCCTGAGCCAGCACCAGGTATTCGGTCCCCCGATCCGGGTCTTCCCGACGCACTTTGACGTAGGAAATGTCTGCGCCAACAGCCAGCGCCACATTCGAAATGAGCGTCCAAGGCGTCGTCGTCCAGGCCAGCAGATAGGTGCGCTCCGTCCCTCGTACCGGAAAACGCACGTAAGCGCTGGGATCATCTACCTCTTTATAACCCAGACTTACCTCGTGCGAAGAAAGCACGGTACCTGAGCCCGGGCTGTACCACTGAATGGTATAGCCTCGGTAGAGCAATCCCTTCTCGTAAATCTGTTTGATCAGCCACCAGACAGTCTCAATGTAGGCGTTCTCAAAGGTGATGTACGGGTGCTCGAGATCTACCCAGTAGCCGATACGTTCGGTGAGCTGGTCCCAGAGTTCTTTGTAACGCAGAACACTTCGGCGGCAGGCCGCATTGTACTTTTCAATACCAAATGCTTCCACCTGTGCCCGCCCTTCCAGGCCCAGTTCCTTTTCGACTTCAATCTCGACGGGAAGCCCGTGCGTGTCCCACCCCGCCTTGCGCTCTACACGGAAGCCCTTCATGGTCTTGTAGCGACAAAAAATATCCTTGATCGTCCGGGCCAGGACGTGGTGGATGCCAGGCTTCCCGTTCGCAGTCGGCGGCCCTTCGTAGAAAGAGAACGTGGGTCCCTGCGCCCGTTGCGCAATGCTCCGGGCGAAGATCTGACGTTCCTTCCACCAGTGCAAAATCTCACGCTCGATTTCCGAATGCCGAAACTGTTCCACCTGCTTAAATCGCTTCATACCTTACGGTACTAAATCGGTTGACGAGTCGCCTCTGCACGCTCAGGAATCTCTGAAAAATACGCAATTCAGACCCTACACGGGCCCCTGGCCCGTTAAGAATGCTGGAGAAACGCCACATCCCTCTGGCAGGTCCGCTAAAAAAGTGCGCTCCCTGACAGGGAGCGCACCCCAACAACCCGCGCCTGGTGATTTTCCAACATGATCAGCCCGGCACGGGCTCCAGCTGCAACAGCCGCTCGTAGGCCGGAAATGTCAGAAATTCGACAAACGCATCAGAAAGTACCAATTCGTCGAGTACTTCGGCGGCCTCCCGATAGTGCGCCGTATCCCGTCCGCCCAGCCTGGCCAATTCTTCTTCGCGCACCTGGGCGTATAGTTCGGGCGTAATCGGCCGACCGTCGTCCAGTCGGGCCTCGCGATGGACCCACTGCCAGAGCTGTGCTCGCGCGATCTCGGCCGTAGCCGCATCTTCCATCAGGTTAAAGATCGCCGCTGCCCCATTGCCCGAAAACCACTGGTTCAGATACTGGAGCGCCACACTCACGTTGTTACGCAACCCGCCTTCCGTGACACATCCACCCGGCACCCGGAAGTCCAGCAGGTCTTTGGCTGTCACCTGTACGTCTTCGCGCAACCGATCCTTCTGATGCGGCTGGTCACCCAGATAGCGATGGAACACCTCTTCGGCCACCGGCACCAGATCAGGATGGGCCACCCAGGTGCCATCAAAGCCCTGCCCGGCTTCCCGCTCCTTGTCCTTACGCACTTCGGCAAGAGCCCGCTCGTTCACCGCCGGATCGCGGCGGGAGGGAATAAAGGCTGCCATTCCACCGATGGCATGTGCCCCACGCCGATGACAGGTCTTTACCAGCAGTTCCGTATAGGCATACATAAACGGCACCGTCATCGTCACCTGGGCCCGATCCGGGAAAATGGGCGCTGTCGCATGAAATTTCTTGATACAGCTGAAAATGTAATCCCAGCGGCCCGCATTCAATCCGGCCGCATGATCCCGCAACTCGAAGAGAATTTCCTCCATCTCCAGCGCAGCCAGGATTGTCTCGATCAGCACGGTAGCCCGAATCGTCCCACGCGGAATACCCAGATAGTCCTGGGCGAAGTTGAACACGTCGTTCCAGAGCCGGGCCTCCAGATGACTCTCCAGCTTTGGCAAATAGAAATAGGGACCACTTCCCCGCTCCAACAACGCACGCGCATTGTGGAAAAAGTAGAGTCCGAAATCAAACAGCGAAGCACTGACAGGCTCGCCATCGATCCAGACATGCCGCTCTTCCAGATGCCAGCCGCGCGGGCGCACCAGTAACGTGGCCAGCCGCTCTCCCAACCGGTACTCTTTGCCTTCGGGCGACGTGTATTCCAGCGTGCGACGCACGGCGTCGATCAGGTTCTTCTGACCACGCACCACATTTTCCCAAGTGGGCGAAAGCGCATCCTCAAAGTCGGCCATGAACACCCGAGCCCCGGAATTCAACGCGTTGATCATCATCTTACGATCTACCGGACCGGTGATCTCCACCCGCCGATCCTGCAGATCATCCGGACAGGGCGCCACCTGCCAGTCGCTCTCCCGAACATGACGCGTATGCGATAGAAAATCGGGACGCTCTCCTTCCAGCAAACGGGCCCATACCTCAGCGCGCCGCGCCAGCAAGCCCTTGCGGACCGCATTAAACTCGCGATGCAGGCCGGCCACAAAATCCATGGCTTCGGGCGTCAGCACCTGATCGGCTTCAGGCAGCCGTGCACCTCGGATTTCAATGCCATGCATGGATCCCTCCCCGAATTTGATTGCGGATTGCACCCCAACTTAACACATTCTCTTGATTTTGTCAATCAATGAAATTATTTTTTGTTAAACGAAAATAACAATGCAAAGTATCATGGCCAACCGTAAACCCGGCCGTGCACGTACAGGCGAACCAACGGGGGTACGTGCCTTAGCGCGTGGCCTCCGGCTGCTCGAAGTGCTGGGAAGTGGTGAGACGCTTTCGCTTTCGGAGCTGGCCCGACGCACCGCATTAACACCCAGCACGGCCTATCGACTGCTGGAGACGCTACGACGCCGGGGCTTCGTCGACTGGGACGAAACGACCGGCCTCTGGCGCATCGGTATGCGGGCATACGAGATCGGTCAGGCTTTTTGCCATCCGAATAGTCTTTCGGCGCTGGCCCTTGAAGCTATGCAACAGCTGGTGGCTCGGGTCAACGAAACGGTCAACCTGGCAGTCCTCGACGGCACTGAAGCGGTCTATATTCAACAGGTTGAAAGTAATCAGATGCTGCGCATGTTTACCCGGCTCGGCGCACGCGTGCCGCTACACTGCACGGGCGTCGGCAAAGTGCTGCTGGCCTGGCGGCCGGAGGACGAAGTGCGTCAGTTACTGGGCCCCGAACCGTTTGTGGCGTTCACGCCGCAGACGCTGACCCGACTGGATGCCGTATGTCGGGAGCTGGCCCAGGTACGCCAGCAGGGATACGCCCTCGACCTCGAAGAGCGCGAAATCGGGGTGCGCTGTCTGGCGGCTCCGATTCGTGATGCAGCCGGACGCGTTATCGCTGCCCTCAGCCTTTCAGCCCCAGCCATTCGCCTGCCCAACGACCGGCTACCCCAGCTCGTCCCACTTGTGCTGGAAACGGCCCGGACGCTTTCTCTGCGGCTGGGCTGGCAACCAGACGCAACCCTTCCATCAGGGAATCCGTCCAGCCCTGCATAAAAGGGCCAGCGCACTGCGTAGCTCGTAGTTGTCTTCATCGAGCGTGCGATAACCGTCGGCCATCATGTAGGAAATGATTGCACAACGCAGCCAGCGTGAACAGGACGTGGTTAGCCGGGGACAGGGCATGGCGGCGCAGACAGTGTTGACCCTGGCGCTTCCCGCTCATATCCCGGCAGGTATCCCTTGTCAGTTTCAGCAGAATCTGGACCAGACAGGCACAGGAATGCATCCGAGTACTGGTCTTCAGCATATCGGGCAGCCGGTTAGTCCACGCCAGGACACCCTCGGCCAGCATCGGTGCCTGCGCGATGAACCACCGGCCAGCCTGTGCTTCCGGCCGATCGATCTGACGACGACGCGCCTTCAGGTGGGCTTCCCGGTGCGCCTCATTCCCGCTTTCTCCCTCCTATAGCAGCATCACTACCAATGATTGTTCACGTTGTAGGCGCGGTGGTCTGCTGACCGACAGTTGCTACCACAGCCTTCATCAGGCGTGTCAGTCGAGGCTCGGCTTCGGCAGCAGCGGCCAGCACGGCTTCAAGCGACAGCGGTTCCAGCGCATCCGGGAAACATTCGTCGGTAATGACCGAGATGGCCATCACGCGCAGGTTCATGTGCCGTGCCACAATCACCTCAGGCACCGTGCTCATGCCGACCGCATCGGCCCCGATAAGGCGCAGAAAACGATATTCTGCTTTGGTTTCAAGGTTGGGCCCCAACACCGCCACATAAACCCCCTGCTGGAGCTTGATGCCCAGCTCCAGCGCCTTCTCTTCTGCCAGACGACGCAGTTCCGGGTCGTAAGGTTCGCTCATGTCAGGGAAGCGTGGTCCCCAGGCATCGACATTCGGTCCAACCAGCGGATTCTGTCCCTGCAGATTGATATGGTCGGTGATCAGCATCAGATCTCCTCGCCGGAATAGCGGGTTCATGCCGCCGGCCGCATTGGAGATAAAGAGGGTATCGATGCCCAGGGTTGCCAATACGCGCACCGGGAAGGTTACCTGACGGGGCGTGTAGCCCTCATAAAGATGAAACCGTCCCTGCAGCGCATAGACGGGCACACCGTTCAACTGGCCAATGATCAGCCGTCCATGATGCGACTCGACGGTAGCGAGTGGAAAATGAGGAATCTCGTCGTAGGGCAATGTTGTCTCGGCTTCAATTTCTTGGGCCAGTTCACCCAGACCAGTGCCCAGGATAATGCCCAGACGCGGCCGCAGCGTCGTATGCTCACGGATATATGTAGCCGCTTCTTCAACCTGGGCTCGGTACGTTTCGATGTCGAACAACGACTCCTGCATGGCTTCGATCAGTCCAGGTCTTTCAGGATACGACGGATCTTTTCAAATTCTTCATTTGCCTGTTCCGATGAAGGATCAGACTCCGGCTCGTCGGCCCCCTGCGAAGCTGGAGGAGGGGTTCCCACAATGCTGCGCACGGTCCATCCTTTCCGTTCAGGAGGCATCTCGGGTGATGCAGCAGGTCCCGCCGGGGGCTCCGGAGATACCGACGGCTCGGGTTGCTCTTGAAACGTCGCAAAACGCGGCACCATAGGAGGAGCCTCACGCTCCACCATGCTTTCCTTCGCTTCGGCGCGCGACGTTTCTTCGAGGGTCGTACTTTCTGCGCCGGATCCTGCTATTTCGGATGCCTCCGAAGGCATGGGTTCATCGCGCTCGGCCTGCTGCACGGGCATTACGTCCGGCTGGTCAGCCGATGCCGCAGCGGCTCGCTCCGATTCCGGCGGCGAGGCCAGCGTACGGGCTTCAAACTTGGCCAGCACCTCCATCTCAGCCTGCAGGAAAGCCCGCAACCGGGCAATCAATTCATCACGGCGCTCGGCCAGCTCGGCCATGCGCTGCTGAAGCTGGCGGCGTTCTTGTTCAGCCCGCCAGCGGATTTCATCGGCACGCGCCTGTGCCTCCTCCAACAGGAGACGCGCCTTGCGTTCGGCCTGTTCAAGTGTCTGTCGAGCATTTTCGCGGGCTGTTTCCAGAGCCTGTTGTAGCGCCTCCTCAATACGGCGGTAGTGTGTCAGCTTATCCTCCAACTCCCGAATGCGGTCGGCCTGGCGGCGATTTTCCTCCAGCAGTTGCTGCCACTGCTCGGCAACGGTCTGCAGGAAAGCCTGCACTTCGGTCGTCTCGTACCCACGAAATGCCCGTGTAAAATCCTGCTTGCGAATATCCAGTGGCGTGAGTTTCATGATCGCCTCCCGGCTGGCTCCGTATATTCAAAGATAGAAAAAAAAGCGGCATGCTGCATTTCAGGCTTCCTGTCGAGGGCCAAACAGGGCACTTCCAATGCGCACATGGGTAGCGCCTTCCTCAATGGCCACCTCGAAGTCGCCACTCATACCCATCGAAAGATAGCGAAGTTGCACGCGCGGATTACGCTTCGGGGAATACGTTTCAGCCAATTGACGCAGCAAGCGAAACTGGGGACGCACGGCCTCCGGATCTTCGGCCGGGGCCGCCAGCGTCATAAGTCCCACGATTTCCAGGTGTTCAAAAGGTGCCAGCGCATCCAGAAAATTATGGACAGCCTCCGGAGCCACCCCAAACTTGGTAGCCTCACCGGAAACGTTCACCTGCACAAAACAGGGAAGCACGCGGTTGGCCATGGTTGCCCGTCGCTCCAGGGTCTCGGCCAGCCGAAGGTTGTCCAGGCTGTGCAGCCAGTCGGCATGGGCTACGACCTCTTTGGCCTTGTTACGCTGCAGGTGACCAATCATGTGCCAGGTAAGGTCTCCGCCGTCGATCTGTCCAGGCAATACAGCCGCCTTGGCCACCAGCTCCTGCACGCGGTTTTCCCCAAAGTGTCGCAATCCAGCTTCCCACGCCGCCTGGATCAGCGACACGGGAAATGTCTTGGTAACCCCGATCAACGTTATTTCCTCAGGGGATCGTCCAGCGCGACGACAGGCGCGTTCTATCCGCTCCTGAATGCGGGCCAGCCGTTCTCGTAAATCCGTACTGTCGACTACATATGCGGCAGCCATAGGCTTGCTTTTTTTGCGGATCGAATGTTCAATCCCCGGGAAAAGATTCCGACAGCGAAACCCGAAGCCCCCTGCGGGGGTAGGCTAAGCAGTTTCTCGACCGTATCAGGACACAATCAAGGATGGCAGCATTTGCGTCTGCTTCGGAGCACGAACCAGTCTGGTGGTACGAAACAGGCACCGACGACGTAACCCTGGGCCTGCGCATGCGGCTGCTCCACCGGGAGCAAACTCCTTATCAGCTGCTGGAGATTTACGAGCATCCCTTTTTTGGTCGCGTACTGGTTCTGGACGGTAACCTGCAAACAACTCAGGGAGATGAGTTCATCTACCATGAAATGCTCACGCATGTCCCCCTGCTGGGGGCCCTTCCGGCCAGTACGCAAAATGCTTCGGTGCTGATTATCGGTGGTGGTGATGGAGGAACACTACGCGAGGTGCTCCGCCACGACTGGGTGCGTCGGGTGGTCATGGTCGAAATCGATCAGGTTGTCATTGAGCGTTGTAAGGAGTACCTTGGATTTCATGGCAATTATGACGATCCTCGGGTCTCGCTAATCATTGGCGATGCCGCGCAGTACGTGGCAGAAGAAGCTGCACGCCAGCAGCCTTTCGATGCGATACTGGTCGATTCAACCGATCCCGTAGGACCAGGCGAAGTGCTCTTTACCCCGGAATTCATTCGCAACGCCTGGGCCTGTTTGAAGCCGGGTGGCGTGTTTGTCCGTCACCTGTGCATGCCCCTGTTTGACGGGCCAGTCGTACGCGACGGTGTTGCCCGGTTACGTCAGGTATTCCCGCGGGTCGAGGTCTACCAGGCTACCATCTTTACGTACGTGGGGGCTCAGATGGCGTTCGTGGCCTGCACCAAAGATGGCCATTCGGCACGCGAACCGCAACGTCTACTGACGGCCCGCTATTATAATCCCGATGTTCATCGCGCTGCGTTTGCACTGCCCACCTGGTGGATGACCGAATTGATTGACGCCCCGGCCGCAGAAGCAGGCCTGTAAATGCGGGTCAGTGGCCGAGGCAAGCCAGCCTGAGCGCCACGACAGCGTACGGTTCCTCCGAAGGCCCCTCGTTGCTCATTGATCGCGCCCAGAAAAGAGGTTGGGGTTACGTCCAGCCTTTTGGGTTATCGTAGCCTTTCTACAGATTTTTGATTTCGCCAATTAACTTCATCAGCGACTCTCTGGCATCACCAAAAAGCATGCGCGTGTTAGGCAGATAGAACAGTTCATTTTCGATACCCGAGTAGCCGGGCCTCAGGCTGCGCTTGAGCACAAGCACCGTCTTAGCCTGGTCGACGTTCAGGATGGGCATTCCATAGATCGGGCTGTTTTTGTCGTAGCGAGCCGCCGGGTTTACCACGTCGTTGGCTCCAACAACCAGCGCGATATCGGCCGTGGCAAACTCGTCGTTGATCTCGTCCATTTCGTAGAGCTGGTCATAGGGCACATTGGCTTCAGCCAGCAGCACGTTCATATGTCCGGGCATACGTCCGGCCACGGGATGAATGGCATACTTGACCTCCACACCGCGCTCCTGCAGTAGATCGGCCAGCTCACGCACCTGATGCTGTGCCTGAGCCACAGCCATGCCATAACCAGGGACGATGATCACTTTGTTGGCATAGGCCAGCAGAATCGCCGCATCTTCAACGGTTGCCTCATGGACCGTTTTTCCTTCGGCAGCTGCCACGGCAGCACCATCTCCGGCCTCGCCTCCAAACCCCCCCAGCAACACGTTCAGCAGCGAACGATTCATGGCCTCACACATGATCCGGGTAAGGATCAGTCCCGAGGCCCCGACCAGGGCACCACTGACAATCAGCGCGGTGTTGTCCAGCACAAATCCGGTAGCAGCTGCCGCCAGCCCTGAATAAGAGTTGAGCAGCGAGACGACTACGGGCATGTCGGCGCCCCCGATCGGAATCACCAGGAGTACCCCCAGCACAAGAGCCAGCCCAGAAAGTGCTGCAATCCCCCAGACGACCGGATCCGGAACCGCTGGAAATGGGTCGGCCCCGGCCACTACAAAACCCATCGAGATCAGGGCGCCCAAGGCTACCAGTAATGTCAGCAGACGCATCCCGGGGAAAAGCACCGGATTGCCCGTGATATATCCCCCCAGCTTACCAAAAGCCACAAAACTACCTGCAAACGTCACCAACCCGATCAGTACACTGAGCACCACCGTGATGGCCTGAACAGCATCGAAAGGCACCTGCTCCACGGCTGGAAGCAACGCAGCGATTGCCGCCGTGGGCTTTTCTGGAATCAGATACCGGGCCACTTCCGCAGTAGCCACCAACGCCGAAGCTAACCCTCCAAACCCGTTGAAAGCAGCGACCAGCTCCGGCATGGAGGTCATCTCGACACGTCTGGCCAGCACAGCGCCAATAGCTCCCCCGATCACCAGCCCGGCAATCATTTCAACAGGTGTCACAATCCGATGCAAAAACAGCGTGGCTACCACAGCCAGCAACATGCCCAGCGCCGCCAGTTGATTGCCTCCGCGGGCGGTCTTGGGCGACTGCAGTCGTTTGAGGCCCAGGATAAACAGGGCCGCTGCCAGCAGGTAGGTCAGATCAATCAGCGTGGTCTTCATCGGTAGGCCAACAGGTTAAAGTCCACCAGCATCAGGACATGGCTGCCGGCTCGGACACTTCTTGCTTTTCGGAGGTTTGTGCCCGCTGTGCTCGCGTCTTGAACATCTGTAGCATACGATCAGTCACCAGAAAGCCGCCCACTACGTTAATCGTAGCAGCGATCAACGCGACCAATCCCAGCCATTTTGACCAGGTTCCCCCCACCATGCCAGCCACGACCAGCGCTCCCACGATCGTGATCCCACTGATCGCATTGGACCCGGACATGAGCGGCGTATGTAGCGTCTGCGGCACCTTACTGATGACTTCAAAGCCTACAAAAGCAGCCAGCACAAAAATGATCAGATTATCTAACATGGCACACACCTATCGGTCCGTTCAATCTATTTGCCCTCTCAGGCGGCCAGGAGTGCACGCACGCGCTCGTTAACTACCTCGCCTTTATAGGTAACACAGGCACTCTTGAAGATTTCATCTTCAAAGTTAGGCGTAAAGCCTTCGGGCGTCGTGAACTCCTGAATCATGGCCAGCAACGTCCGGGCATACATCTGACTGGCATGCACCGGCATTTCGGCGGGCAGGTTCATAGGCCCGACAATATGGACACCGTTATGCACAACGGTCTCGCCTGGCCGGGTCAATACACAGTTGCCCCCGTTGGGAGCGGCCAGATCGATAATCACCGAACCGGGTTGCATGGCGGCCACAGCTTCTTCAGTAATTAACACGGGCGCCCGTCGCCCCGGCACCTGGGCCGTGGAGATCACCACGTCCGCACGTCCGATATGGGGTACCAGAAGCTGCGCCTGCTGTCGCTGTTTCTCTTCGGCCAGCGCTTTGGCATATCCCGACACATCCTGCGCATCGGGCACCTCAAAGGGCAGCTCCACAAACGTGGCTCCCAGACTCTGCACTTCTTCTTTGACTACATCGCGGATGTCGTAAGCCGACACCCGCGCACCCAGACGTCGCGCCGTTGCAATGGCCTGGAGTCCGGCCACGCCCGCCCCCAGTACAAGCACATTGGCTGGCCGCACCGTTCCGGCGGCCGTCGTCAGCAGTGGGAAAAATTTGGGCAGCAGGTTGGCTGCAATCAATACGGCTTTATAGCCCGCCACAGCCGCCATCGCCGAAAGCGCGTCCATCTTCTGCGCTCGTGAAATACGGGGCACCAGCTCCATGGCCAGCGCCGTCACCCCCTGACGCGCCAGCTTTTCAATGCGCTCAGGATGATCCAGGGGACTCAAAAACCCGATGAGTACACTGCCCGAACGCAGCAGGGTGATTTCTTCTACCGATGGGGGCTGTACGTGCACCACCAGATCAGAGGCCCAGGCTTCCTCCTGAGTTACCACCTGCGCACCAGCCGTTTCATAAGCTGCATCCGCAAAGTACGCCTTGGCTCCAGCTCCCTGGGCCACGCGCACGGTCATCCCCTGCTGTGTCAGACGCTTTACCACGTCGGGCACCAGCGCTACCCGCCGCTCGCCCGCCGCTGTTTCGGCCGGAACGCCAATTTGCACAGCCATGTGAGGCATCTTGCTTATGTTACAGAGCTAAAAACAAACGTTGACCCTACTGGCGCTGCACTTTCACCTTCTCAGGCCACGGAGGCTGCTGAAAAAACCATGCTGCCCCTGTAGCTGCAAGCCGCTGCCGCCTCCTTTGAGCCCAGTCCATCCACCAACCAATATAAACACAAGGCCACCTCCTTTCCCTCGCTTAAAAACGCAGGCACACCCGGTGGCCTTTCGTAATAAACACCGCAGGCATACGTACAGCAATGCCTGCCGCAAATATTGACCAATCCATCACACAAAATCAACCATATCTTTGCTCAAAATAGTCCATGAACGATATAAGGGCTTCGACGGCCTCAATCGGGCAGGCGTTGTAGATCGACGCCCGCAATCCACCCACCGAGCGGTGGCCTTTCAGCCCGATAAGCCCGGCTTGCCTGGCCTCCTCCACAAAGCGCTGCTCCAGCTCTTCACTGGGCAGGCGAAACGTGACATTCATCTTCGAGCGTGAAGTGGGTTCGGCCGTACCCCGATAGAATTCACTCCGATCAATGCGGTCGTAGAGTAACTGGGCTTTCCGGTTGTTAATGGCTTCGATAGCTGGCAACCCCCCCAGTCCTTCCAGCCAGCGCAGCACTTTCTCGACCAGGTAAACAGCAAAAACCGGCGGCGTGTTGAAGATTTTGCCCACATGCGTACCGTAGTCAAGCATTGTGGGCAATGGCTGATTCCGACGCTGCAGGAAGTCGTCCCGAATGAGGACCACGGTCACCCCGGCCGGTCCTACATTCTTCTGAGCACCGGCATAGATTAAACCGTACCGTTCCGGGTTGATACGCCGACTCAAAAAGTCACTTGAGGCATCGCATACCAGCGGTACCTCCGCTTCTGGCTCGGTCTGAAACTGCGTGCCATAGATTGTATTATTTGAGGTAAAGTGCAGATAGGCCGCCTTCGGATTCAGATTCCACGTGGACGAATCCGGAATGTAGCTGAAGTTTCGATCCTCGCTGCTGGCCGCTACACGCGCATTGCCGAGAAAGCGGGCCTCCTTGTAGGCTTTTTGGGCCCAGGCTCCCGTAATCAAATAGTCGGCCGAGCCATCCCGGGGCAGAAAGTTCAGGGGCACCTGATGAAATTGCAGCGAGGCGCCCCCCTGCAAAAAGAGCACGTGCCACTTCTCATCCAATCCCAGCAATTTGCGTAGCAGCGCTTTGGCCGAGGCGTCAATGTCGGCATACGTTGAGGAGCGGTGGCTGATTTCCAGGATAGAAGTTCCCAGATCTCGATAGACCGGCAGCTCTTCTCTGACTTCCATCAACACCGGTTCAGGCAGCACGGCTGGACCGGCCGAAAAGTTATAGACCCGGCCACTTGCCGTACGAAATACCGGAGCTTGCAAGGCTGCAGGTTGCGTCATGGCTCCCTCTCTGTTTTGGTGTGTTCCTCAATGAAGGGGTATCAGTGAAACGGCCAGGACGTCCGGGAGTGCCGCAATGCGTTGCACGACGGCCTCATCCGGCTGTCCGTCAAACCGAATGCGCGCACAGGCAGCACGCGCTCCGGCAAAGATCAGGTTTTCCATCTCCTGTACGTTCCAGTTCGCCCGTCGCACCTCGTCAAGCACCGAGGCCAGCACCCCCACCTTATCGAGATGGCGTACGGTCAGTAGATGGGTAGCCGGCGAGTGCACTTCCAGATTTACGCAGTTGGGGGCATGACCGGTCTCAAGATAGCTCCTGATAATGCGAACGACTTCGTCGGCAATCGCCTCCTGCGCCTGTTGCGTCGAGGCGCCAATATGATGCGTAATGTATACCTGGGGATGACGGGCCAGTGGATGGGCAAACGCGCCGGATTTTTCCGCCGGCTCTCCTTCCATCACATCCAGCGCCGCTCGAATGCCGCGATGTTCCAGCGCCCAGCTCAGCGCCTCTTCGTCGACCAGCGAACTCCGGCTGGTATTGATAAAGTAAGCCCCGGGCTTCATCGCTTCGAAGAAAGCCCGGTTGGCCAGATGGCGCGTCTCCGGGGTAGCGGCCAGATGCAGCGTTACAATATCCGCCTCGTTCGCTACCTCCAGAGGACTGTGCTTACGGACGACACCCAGCTCATGAGCGATCTCATCGGTTAGCGAACGACTCCAGGCTACCACGGGCATTCCAAAGGCATGGGCGCGCCGCACCACCTCTCGGCCGATATGGCCCAGGCCAATTACCCCAAGCGTTCGCCCCTTGAGCCCCCGCCCTTTGCTGTAAGCGGCCTTGTTCCAGCGTCCCTGGCGCGCATCCAGGACGTTTTCCGGAATGAAGCGATCCAGCGCCAGGATCAATCCAAAGGTCAGCTCAGCCACGGCCACCGCATTCTTACCAGGACAGTTCGCCACAAAAATCCCCCGATCCGAGGCCGCGGTCACATCAATGGTGTCGTAGCCGGCGCCTGCGCGGATGATCAGCTCCAGAGACGGCGCGGCTTGCATCATGTCGGCCGTTACGCGCGTGGATCGCACCACAAGAATTTCCGGATTCAGATCAGAAAGCGCTTCCGACAACGCCTCGTTTTTCAGTTCGGGTCGGTTATGCACGGTCAGCCCCATGTGCTGGAGCGCTGCCAGACAGCGCGCCTCTAACTTGTCAGCAACCAGTACTTGCATGGTCCGCTCCCCTTTTTTCAGGCAGGTTCAATCAAAAACATGGATGAGCAAGCCGCTACGCAGCTTAGGTTCGAACCAGGTGGATTTGGGTGGCATCAGCAAGCCGGCATCAGAGACGGCTACCAGCTCTTCAATGCTGGTCGGATACATGGCAATGGCCAGGTCTGCCTCGCCCCGCTCGACCATGTCTTTCAACGCAGGGAGCCCTCGAATCCCTCCTACAAAGTCCAGATTGGGATCGGTACGTGGATCGGTAATGCCCAGGATGGGCTCCAGGATATGTTCATTCAGGCGGGCCACATCCAGTTGGTCGGCTACAGTAGCCCGCTGCGACGGCGGTAACACCACCCGATGCCAGCTTCCGTCCAGGTACAACGTGATGATACCTTTGGCCGGTGGGGTAGGATCTTCCACATGACGCCTCACCTCCATGCGTGCTTCCAGCGCCTGCAAAAATTCTTCGGCCGACATAGGAAGCCGACGCACCACGCGGTGGTAGGGCAGAATGCGCAACTGCCCCATTGGAAAAAGCACCGCTGGAAAGATCTCGTACGCGGCCAGTCCTTCACGGGTCGCCTCCTGCTCACGCAGCACCCTGGCTGCGCGAGCGGCTGCTGCACACCGATGGTGCCCATCGGCCACATAGACGCGCTGCACTCCCTGGAAAGCCTCCAGGAGCGTGGACGGATCGTCCACCTTCCAGATCGTGTGGCGTACGCCATCATCGGCCACAAAATCATACAGCGGTGCCCCTTCCATACCGCGGGCTACCCGTTCGTCAATGACAGCCTGATCTGCATAGGTCAGCATGACCGGTTCAGCATGGGCCCGCTGCTCCAGAATATGACGGGTGCGATCGGCCTCTTTATCCGGCCGTGTTTTTTCATGCCGCACGATCCGCCCATCCTCATAGGCAGCCACCGGTACACACCCAAACACTCCGGTCTGCACATGATCGCCCATCTGCTGCCGATAAATGTAGAGCGCCGGGGTCGGATCCTGTACAAAAAGGGCGCTCTCCCGAAACCTTCGTAGGTTTTCTGCACCCTTAGCGTAAACGGCTTCGTCGTGCTCGTCGGTGCCTTCCGGCAGATCGATCTCCGGACGAATGACGTGCAGAAAGCTCCAGGGTTTGCCGGCAGCCAACCGGCGTGCTTCTTCCGTACGCACTACATCATAAGGAGGGGAGGCGACTTCGGCGGCCTTTTCAGGAAGGGGCCGCAATGCGCGAAACGGATATAACAACGACATGGTTCACAGGTTTTTGCATCGAATGCCTTGACGTCAGGACCTTCTTCGAGGTTCACAAAGTTAATATGCTACACTTTGAAAGTCGTGCGAATCCTGTAACACCTGCCTGCAACGTATAGGAAACTTCTCTTCCGTGGTCTACGTTAAAGGGTTCGGTTTTTGGAAAACATCGCGGGGTGGAGCAGCTGGTAGCTCGTCGGGCTCATAACCCGAAGGTCGCGGGTTCGAATCCCGCCCCCGCTACAGCGAAAGGCGCCTGATCCATAAAAGGCAGGCGCCTTTTTTATTTGCCGTTTGTCTTACAGCTCAATTTTTTCTGCCCATTGATTTAAGTGCCCGTCCAAACAGCCGATTCTCTACGGAAAAGCTATGACCCCCCGTGTGCCTTAACCAACCATCCAAAAGCCATGCGTACCATGCGCTTCGTTGCCGTATTGTCGTTTTTGCTGAGCACAGCCTTTGTTCTGGTGCCGGCTAACGAGTCGGAGGTCACGCCCATTCAGCAGCTCTTTCTGATCAAAGAGCTAAAGCCCGATATCAGCCGGATTGGCGTTATCTGGGATAAGAGTGCGACCAGTCGGGATCAGATCTTGCTCCAGTTGGAACGCGCTTCGGCAGCCACCGGCATCAAGGTCATCGTTGGCGAAGTGGCCAACTTGCAGGAAGTAGCGCCCCAGTTTCGGACATTGTTGCGTGACCACAGGATTGAGGCGCTCTGGATCCTGGAAGAGAGCGGGCTGTTGGGGCGGGCTGCTACCCGTAGCTTTCTGATCAAAAGTGCCACGCAGGCAGGTATGCCCGTGTTTGCCCCCTCTGAAACCTGGCTCAAAGAGGGAGCCTGTGTCACCTGGCGCAAAGACGCGGGAGGCATCCAGCTGGTCGTCAACAAGGCGGTGGCCGAGGCCATGGGTATCACGATCCCGGCCAAGTATGAGAATCGCACGGCCTTCCTGGCGATGAATTAGCATGTTTCACCAGAAGCTATAGCCGGTCATGGAGGAACTGCGGACCCATTCACTGCGGGCGTTGCTAACCCGAATGAACCTGCGCCGACGTTTTGTGCTGTTCCTGGGCGGGCTGGCAACGCTGACGTTTGTCGCCTTCTTCATTTATGCCCAGTATTCCATCCGGGTCACTGAGCATGAGTTTGAACAGCGGGGGCATCTGCTGGCCCAGATGCTGGCCCACAAGAACAGCCTGGCCCTGCTCATGCAGGATACCGAGGGGTTGCAACAGGCTCTTGAACAGGCAACAGCCTCGGGTTATGCCACGGCTGGCGCCTTTCTCAATCAGGAAGACAGCGTGGTAGCGGCCCATAACCTGGAGATACTGCGCCCTGAAGATCTGGCGGCGCCCGCAGATACCACCCTTGGAGCGCGCCTGCATTGGACGAAAACGCGGGCCGGTGCCCCGGTGCTGGTGGCGCAGGCGCCGGTCACCTTGGGAGCCGATGGGCAACAACTGGGCCGTGTGCTGGTGGTGCTGCCAGCCGAATCCGTACAGGCGCAGCAGCGCACCGGATTCTGGTTGTCGATGCTGATTGCCGCCTTCATTACACTGATTGTCTGGCTGATTCTGGTGGTCGTCCAGCGCACTGTGGTGCGCCCGGTGGAACAGCTACGTCAGGCTGCCCGTGCGGTTGAGCAGGGCGATCTGAGCGTACGTGTCCACATTGATCAGCAGGACGAAATTGGACAGCTGGCCGCCTCTTTCAATGCCATGGTGGAGGCCAGTCAGCGCAACATGGAGGCCCTGCGGGAGCAGCAGGAAGCGGCCGAAGCCGCCCGTAAGCAGGCCGAAGCCCTGCGTCGCCAGGCCGAAGAAACCAGTCAGCGTCTGCAGGAACGCTTCCGTCAGATTTCACAGGTCATTGCTGCCGTTACGCGTGGCGATCTGACCCATCGGCTTGAAGTATCCGAGGACGATGAGGTAGGCGCTCTGATGCGTCAGATCAACCAGATGATTGAAGACCTGACGGCGCTCGTCCGTGAAATTCATGCGACCGGCAACGCGCTGGCGGAAGTTGCCCACAGCGTGTCGACCTCGGCCGAAGAAATGTCGGCCGGCGCCAGCAACCAGGCCCAGCAGACCATGGAAGTGGCCACGGCGATCGAGGAAATGACGCAGACGATCGCCTCTTCCTCCCAAAACGCACACGAAGCCAACCGCATGGCCCAGCGGGCTTCAAAGCTGGCTGCCAGTGGTGAAGAGATCTTTCGCAAAACGACCGAGGGCATGCACCGCATCGCCACCATTGTCAAGGATTCGACCCAGAAGGTCATGGCCCTCGGGGAGTCCAGCGCCCAGATCGGCGAAATCATTCAGGTCATCAGCAGCATCGCCGATCAGACAAACCTGCTGGCCTTGAACGCCGCTATCGAGGCAGCTCGTGCTGGCGAGCAGGGACGCGGCTTCGCGGTGGTGGCCGACGAAGTACGCAAGCTGGCCGAACGCACCACCAGCGCCACCAAGGAAATTGAGCAGATGATTACCCGGATCCAGCAGAACACGGGGGAGGTTGTCGAATCAATGACGCGGGGCAATAGCGAAGTGGAGGCCGGTCTGAAGCTGGCCGATGAGGCTTCGCACGCTTTCGGGGAAATCCTGCAGGCCATTGATCAGATGGTGCTGATGATCAACCAGATTGCCTCGGCCAGCGAGCAGCAGTCGGCTACCAGCAGTCAGATCTCGCAAAGCGTTGAAGAGATTTCGTCGGTGGCCAATGAGGTCTCGCGTGCTACTTCAGAGCTGGCCGCCACGGCCAACATACTGAACCAGCACGTGCATCAGATGCGCCAGCTTATCGAACGCTTCCGCATCCAGCAGACGAACGAGCTCAAACAACCGATCACTGCCTCTATCGGAGATGGGCAATAGAACACACGGGGGACACCCAAAAAGGCTGCCGACATCGGCAGCCTTTTTTTATTTATTACTGCCAGAGCTGGTGTATCGTCCAAGCCACGCCGGCTCCCAACGCGGCACCGATTAACACGTCGGTCGGATAATGGACCCCTTTCCAGACGCGTCCGATGGCCACACTGGAAGCCCAGACGTAAGCCGGCCCCACCACATACACCCGGGGTACTTCCAGACTCCAGGCGGTTGCCAGCGCAAAGGCCAGGGCGGCATGTCCCGATGGAAAGGCATACGAGGAGGGTGAATCTCCACGGGGCGTGATATCCTCCCATGCCTTGAAGGGCCTGTCCCGCTGGATCACAGCCTTCAGTCCGAACACCAGGGCCGTGGTAGCCGCGACCGAAAGGGTGATGCGTTCGGCTGTCGGACGTGACAGTTGCCCTGTCAACACGCCCCCCCATGCGACCACTGTCAGCCCGGCAAAGGCCGGATAAGCCGCAGCATCCACGGTTCGAAAATAGGCCGACACAACGGGTCCGTCCCACCGATAGGTGGCACACAGCAGTCGAAGCTCCAGGGCGTTTCGTTCACAGGCTGCCTGGGCCCATGCATTGGCCGACAACAATCCGGCCAACACCAATCCTATCCAGAGCGGCCGCCCCATCACTCGGTATGTACTTCGTCCAGCTCGGTCCGGCTGCGTGGCGTTTGCATCCCCATCGCCTCCTGAACCCGGCGACGGATCTCCTCCTGTAGCTCCGGATGCGCCTTCAGCCAGGCCTTGGCAGCCTCCCGGCCCTGTCCGATTCGCTCCTCACCGTAAGCGTACCAGGAGCCACTCTTCTGAAGGATGTTGTGCTCAACGGCCAGATCAACCAGCTCACCCAACACAGAGATGCCTTCTCCGTAGATAATATCGAACTCGGCTTCGCGGAACGGCGGGGCCACTTTATTCTTGACGATTTTTACTTTGGTACGGTTACCCACCACTTCGGTACCTTCTTTAATGGCCCCGATCCGCCGAATATCCATACGCACCGAAGCGTAAAATTTCAGCGCACGCCCCCCCGTGGTGGTTTCGGGGTTACCGAACATAACCCCGATCTTTTCACGGAGCTGGTTGATGAAAATAAGCACGGTGCGCGTACGATTAATCGTGCCCGTCAGCTTGCGCAGAGCCTGGCTCATCAGGCGGGCCTGCAGTCCGACATGGCTATCCCCCATGTCGCCCTGAATTTCGGCCTGGGGCACCAGCGCGGCGACCGAGTCAACCACAATGACGTCAAGCGCACCACTGCGCACCAGCGTATCGCAGATATTCAGGGCCTGTTCGCCTGTATCCGGTTGGGATACGAGCAGGTTATCCAGATCAACGCCCAAGTTGGCTGCGTAGCGCGCATCAAAGGCGTGTTCGGCATCAATGAACGCACAGGCCCCTCCCAGTTTCTGCGCTTCGGCCATAATGTGCAGCGCCAGCGTAGTCTTACCGGACGACTCAGGCCCGAAGATTTCTATGATGCGTCCCCGGGGCACCCCCCCTACGCCAAGCGCCGCATCCAGCGCCAGCGAACCGGTGGGAATCACATCGACTGAGATAGCCGGTGCGTCACCCAGACGCATGATGGCGCCCTTGCCATACTGTTTTTCAATGTGCTTGACCGCCAGCTCCAGCGCCTTCGCTTTTGCTGCATCCTGAATTGCCATGATAACCGTCCTGATTGCTCAGTTTTTCTGGTAAAGTATAAAATATTCTTACGCTTGCCAAGATCGATCACCGGGCTGCCACCGGTCTGTCATGCCGACAGAACAGGGGTCGAGATCATCTTTTGAAGCAAATGTCGTCGTAAAAGATCCAGTGCGGCGGCTGTAGCCCGCTGTTTGAAGCGTTGTCGGTCATCCGGCAGGTAATAGCGTCGCGCAAAGGCAGTGTGCGCGTCGGCCAGTCCGATCCAGACGGTGCCTACTGGCTTATCGGGGGTGCCTCCAGTCGGTCCGGCAATGCCCGTGGTCGCAAGGGCAAGGTGGGCACCCAGTCGTTCGCGCACGCCGCAGGCCATCTGCACCGCTACTGCTTCGCTAACCGCGCCTTCACGCGCCAGCACGTCGGGGTCCACGCCCAGCACAGCAACTTTCACGGCATTGTCATAAGCCACCACGCCGCCACGGAAGTACGCAGAGGCTCCGCTGACATTGGTGAGGCAGTCAGCCAGATGACCTCCGGTACAGCTTTCGGCTACGGCCATGGTGGCGTTCAGCCGACGCAACATTTGCCCGACCACTACTTCCAGCCTCTCTTCATTGGTGCTTACCAGATGACTCCCGATACGTTCGCGAATGAACCGCACCAGTTTTTCGATATGCTGCCGGGCTTGCTCGTCAGAGGGCGCCCGCACTGTCAGACGCAACCGCACTCCATAGGGATCGGGCAGGTAGGCCAGTTGCATGGTGTCGCTGAGCAGGGCTTCTATACCGGCCAGTCGCTGCTGCAGGTCCGACTCGCCAATCCCGGCCGTTACCAGTATTTGCTGCCGGACAGCCGGTCGGCCAGGCAGCTGCTCCAAACGCGGCAGCACGACCTCACGCATCAACGTTTGTAGCTCATGCGGCACACCAGGAAGTACCACAACAATACCTGCCTTGTCCTGCAACCACAGGCCCGGGGCCGTACCGACCGGATTCGGCAGTGGCACAAATCCTTCGGGAATCAGCGCCTGCACCCGGTTGCGTTCAGGCATGGGCCGGCCTCGCTGCCGGAAATAAGCCTCAATTTGCGCCAGTAGCTCCGATTGCAGGCGTAGTGGGCGACTCATACAGCTGGCCAATGCCTCGCGTGTGCGATCATCATGCGTAGGGCCCAGTCCCCCACAGATGATTACCACCGCCGCTTCTGCCCGCGCCCGGCGTAGCGCCTGACAGATCGCCTCGGGATGATCGCCAACAACCTCGATCCGCTCCACCGTAATTCCCCGAGCCGTCAGTTCGGCCCCCAGCCATGCGGCATTGGTGTTGATCGTCACGCCGGTAAGCAACTCATCGCCAATGGTCAGCAGAACGGCCTTCATCATACATGGTGTGCCTTTGACCACCCGTACGGATCGGCCTGCCAGTCCTCCAGCACAGCGGCCGCGCGCGCATCGAGCAACCCATGCTCGCGAGCCACTTCTACCAGGACAGACAGGTTCGTCAGCGTATGCAACGGAATTTCAGCCTGGGCGAACCGCTGCTCCGCTTCAGGAAATCCATAGGTAAAAATAGCCAGGACAGCCTCCACGCGGGCATCAGCCGCCCTCAAAGCTTCGGCAGCGGCCAGCGACGAGCGGCCCGTGGAAATCAGGTCTTCAATCAGCACCACCCGTTGTCCCGGCTCCAGTCGTCCTTCGAGCTGTCGCTTCTGCCCATGTGCCTTGGGCTGGGCACGAACGTACACCATGGGAAGCTCCAGCCGATCGGCCAGCCAGGCCGCATGTGGGATACCAGCTGTAGCCGTTCCGGCAATCACCTCAGGCGCCAGTTCCCAGAACTCAATGATCTGACAGAAGCCTTCGGTAATGGTACGCCGGAGGTGGGGATAACTGATCAGCAGGCGATTGTCACAGTAAATAGGGGCCCGCAGGCCAGAAGCCCACGTGAACGGTTGTTTCGGCGCAAAGGAAACCGCCCCAATGGTCAGCAGTGCGGTAGCGACCTGTCGTGCCCGTGCTTCTTCAGGCGTCATGACGATACAGAGCGGTTCGGCTCCACATGCCCTGCACATACCAGAGGCCTGTCAGCACCGTAAAGGTGACGAGTCCTAACAGCAAGAAAAACGGTATCGGTCCCTCCAGGATCTGTGCGGCATACGTTCCTGTTGTTCCGGGCAATCGGCGCAACACCAGCAGTAGCAGCATGCCGATCAGAAAAACAAGCTGTACGGTCGTTTTGGTCTTGGCCAGCGGAAGCGTGCGCAGGCTCTGACCGCGGGCTTCAGCCCAGGTACGCAGTCCGGTCACCAGCACGTCCCGCGCTGCAATGAGGCCCACGGCCCACCACGGTACTTGCTGCGGAAGCAAGATCGCCAGGCAACTGAACGTGCCCAGTACCAACACCTTATCGGCAAACGGATCCAGAAACTGCCCCAGCCGAGAGCGCGCGCGAAAGCTGCGGGCCAGCTTACCGTCCAGGTAATCCGAAATAGCCGCCGCCACAAAAAGCCCCAGCGCAGCCAGCTCTCCTGTAAAGGTTTCGCTGAGCAGCAATACCAGCAAAACTGGGGTAAGCGCGATACGCGCAATGGTCAATGCATTGGGCAGATGTTGCATGATCGACGCCTGGCGTCCCGATGCTCTCAAAAGATAACAAACCGCCGCCTATAAAAGCAGCTCCTGCACGAACGTTTACTCGCCCAACAGGTTCGTCGGGTTGTGTCAAAAGCGTGAGATAGCTGACATTCTGACGCACTTTGCAACGCGGCACTGTTCTTGATCCAGGCTCGGCACAGCATCTGTGTGGTGCAAATTGTCGGACCTTATAAACCACAGTAGTGAACGATGGGCAAGATTATCGGCATCGACCTGGGCACGACGAACTCGGTGGTGGCTGTCATGGAAGGCGGCGAGCCCAAAGTCATTATCAATGCAGAAGGCTCGCGGATCACACCTTCGGTGGTAGCTTTTACGTCCGATGGTGAACGCCTCGTCGGCGCCCCGGCCAAACGCCAGGCCATTACCAATCCCAAGAACACCATCTTCTCCATCAAGCGCTTCATGGGGCGCTTCTATGACGAGGTGACCGAAGAGATCAAGATGGTGCCCTATAAGGTCGTCCGGGGTGACAACAATACAGTTCGCGTCGAGGTTGAGGTAGGCGGGGAAAAGCGTCTGTACACGCCGCAGGAAATCTCGGCCATGATCCTGCAGAAGCTGAAACAGACGGCCGAGGAATACCTGGGGGAGCCGGTTACGGAAGCGGTTATCACGGTGCCGGCCTATTTCAACGACGCACAGCGTAAGGCAACAAAGGAGGCCGGGGAAATTGCTGGGTTGAAGGTGCGTCGTATCCTCAACGAGCCCACCGCAGCGGCGCTGGCTTATGGCCTGGACAAGAAAGAGAAAGAGCTCAAGGTGGCTGTCTACGACCTTGGAGGCGGTACGTACGACATTTCGATTCTGGAGCTGGGCGATGGCGTCTTTGAAGTAAAGGCTACAAGTGGGGATACGCATCTGGGTGGCGACAACTTCGACCAGCGGCTCATTGACTACATCGCTGACGAATTCCAGAAGCAGGAGGGCATCGACTTGCGGAAGGATCCCATGGCGCTGCAGCGGCTTAAGGAAGCGGCCGAAAAGGCCAAGATTGAGCTGTCCAGCGCCATGAAAACCACCGTGAACCTGCCGTTCATCACGGCGACAGCCGAAGGGCCCAAGCACCTGGTTATGGAGATCACGCGCGCCAAATTTGAACAATTGATTGAAGACCTCGTGGCGCGCACGATTCCGCCCATGGAGCAGGCCCTCAAGGAAGCCAAGCTTCGCAAGGAAGACATTGACGAGATCATCCTCGTCGGTGGTTCCACGCGGGTTCCACTGGTGCAGCGGACGGTTGAAGAGTTCTTCGGCAAGAAGGCCAACAAGTCGGTCAATCCCGACGAGGTGGTGGCTATCGGAGCGGCCATCCAGGCCGGTGTCCTTTCGGGTGAGGTGCAGGATGTGCTCCTGCTGGACGTGACGCCGCTCAACCTGGGAATTGAGACGCTCGGCGGTGTGATGACCGTGCTCATTCCGGCCAACACAACAATTCCAACGCGCAAGAGCGAGATCTTCACAACGGCGTCGGACAACCAGAGTTCGGTCGAAATTCACGTCCTGCAGGGCAACCGAGAAATGGCGGCTGACAACCGGAGCCTCGGGCGGTTTATCCTCGACGGGATCCCGCCAGCTCCGCGAGGAGTGCCGCAAATCGAAGTGACCTTCGACATCGATGCCAACGGCATCCTGAACGTGTCGGCGCGTGACAAAGCCACCGGCAAAGAACAGTCCATCCGCATTGAGGCCTCCAGTGGGCTGACACCCGAAGAAATCGAGCGGATGCGCGAAGAGGCACGTCGGCACGCAGCAGAGGACCGGAAGCGGCGGGAACAGGTCGAGAAGCTCAACCAGGCCGACTCGCTTATCTACATGACCGAAAAGAACCTGCGCGAGTACGGAGACAAGCTGCCGGCCGAAAAACGGGCAAAGATTGAGTCGGCCCTCGAACGCCTCAAAGAAGTGCACAAAGCTCGCAACTTTGACGAGCTCGACTCGGCAATCGCCCAGCTGAACCAGGCCTGGAATGAGGCCAGCCAGGAACTCTACCAGGCCCAGCAAGCGGCCGGTGCGCAAACGGCCGACGGGGCTTCAGCGCAGGCCGGGTCTGGTGGCGTCCGCGAAGCCGACTATGAGGTGATCGACGAAGACGACAAAGACAAGCAATAAAGCGCGCGTGCTGTGGCCTGGCCACCGCGCGCTTTTACATAGATGACTTGAAACCCGGATGGGGTATCCCATCCGGGTTTTTTTCATTGTCCTGTCCGCTCTGCCTGATCCTCCGGCAACCGAAATATGCGCCGGGCATTTGTGGTCGTGATGCGGGCCACCTCCTCCAGCGGCACGCCCTTGAGCGCGGCCAGTTTTTCAGCAACATGCCGCACGTAGGCTGGCTCGTTGCGCTTGCCCCGGTGCGGTACAGGAGCCAGAAAGGGGGCGTCCGTTTCCAACACCATCTGTTCCAGTGGTAACGTACGTACCAGTTCAGCCAGTCCACTTTTTTTAAAGGTCAGGATGCCACCAATACCCAGCAAAAAGCCCAGCTCGGCTGCCGCCTCGGCTACCCAGGCCGGTCCGGTGAAACAATGAAAAATCCCTCGTAGTCGCTCGGGATGTGCGCTGGCGTCCCGTTCTTCCTGCAGGATGCGCACCAGGTCTTCGGATGCTTCCCGGTTATGCAGGATCAAGGGGAGATCCATTTCGATAGCCAGCCGAATGTGCTGACGCAAAAATGCCTGTTGCCGATCCATGAAAGACCGATCCCAGTAGTAGTCCAGCCCGCTTTCCCCTACGGCAACCACGCGGGGATCCTCACACAACCGGGCAACTTCGTCAAAATCGGCTTCGGTAGCCTGCCGGGTCTCCGAAGGGTGCAGCGCAGCCATCGCATACACCCCCGGGTAGCGGTCGCAGAGTGCCAGCGCTTGATGCACCGAAGCCACATCAATAGCGGGCAGGATCATGGACACTACCCCGGCAGCCCGCGCGCGGGCAACCACGTCATCACGGTCCGCCTCGAAAGCCTCCAGGTACAGATGCACATGCGTGTCGACCAGAGTGATCATGGATTCTCCTGCTGGTTGGACTACTTATGCACAGGCTCTATGCTGGCGTGGGTATTGCCTTCAGGGGGCGAACGGCTGCTTTAACGAAAGGCCTGCGGGATCCTTCCCCGTTTTCTTTTTTTGTAATTTGGGTAAGGTTTCCTCAACCACCGCCGCTAACCGTGCCCGCTGCCCACCGTCGCTTTGGGCTTGCCCTGTTACCGCTGGTAGCCCTGCTTGCTTTATGGCCGGTTGGCCGTATGATCCACGACGGCTGGGAGCTGATCCGGCTGACCGGACAGATGCCGGAAGCTCCTCCTCGTGGCTTCGACTGGGTGCACTGGGTCTCCGAAGAAGGGCGTATCGTAGCCGGCCACGTCTTTCCTGATGGCCCGGCTGCCCGTGCCGGCATCCGGGAAGGGGATGTGTTTTACATGCTGGACTTCCAGCCGTTTTTCAACCTGGAAGACCTCAAACAGACGATCGACGGCCTGCCCCCCGGTAGCGTGCACACCTATGCACTATTCCGAGACGGCAACTATATAGAGGCACGCGTGCAGTTTACCCGCTATCCTACGTTTCTATATCCGCTGTCGCCTTCCCTCTGGCAGTTCTCGCTCTGGGGATTTACCGCAGGGGTGTTCGTGCATGTGCTGGCGCTACTCTTGTTGTTTCCATTAGCCCGACGCAGCCGACGTGCGCTTCTCTCGCTCTTGCTTATCTGCGTTTCGGCCCTCTGGTTCTTCAGCAATCTCGGTCGGCTGTTGATCGTGCAGTTCCTGGGGCCTCCTGCCCCCGGAAGCTTGCAGGACCGGATCTTCCAGCTACTTACGTTCACGGGACTGGTCGGCTGGATTGGCTTTCCCACCTTGCTTCTGCGACAGATCGTGCACGATCTTCGGCTGGAGCGTCCCGCCTTTTACCATCGCAGCTGCTATCTTCCTCCGCTGTTGCTGGCTGCTGCAGTCGTGCTGACCACCTTTCGACCGTTTGCCCTTCCCTTCACGCTTGAGGCGTTAATTGCCCCGATCCTGTTTTATGTCTGCTGCTACGTAGGTCTGGCCGCCGGTCTGACGCTGCTGTTACGGTCTGGTCGGCGTACCCCTTCTGAAGGCTGGAACCGATCGGGCAGTCTGCTCACGCTGGGCTTTTCGGGGCTGCTGGGGCTTTCGGTACTGGATGTAGTCCCGCTGCTTGGTCTGGTCACCGACAGCATGGTAGGCTGGCTGATTGTAGGAACGCAGCTACTATCGATCGCTCCGATCGGTCTGGTATCGCTGGCTACGCTCAAACTGGGGAAGGTCGACCTGGTCCTGGAACGCACGCTGGTCTATGGCACGGTGCTGGGTCTCAT
Source organism: Rhodothermus sp. (assembly GCA_030950375.1). Classification (GTDB taxonomy): domain Bacteria; phylum Bacteroidota; class Rhodothermia; order Rhodothermales; family Rhodothermaceae; genus Rhodothermus. The sequence continues at coordinate 106,432 of JAUZRN010000019.1, forward strand.
TTTTCTGGCCTTTGTCGGGGGCATGGCTCTGATGGAACCGCTGGTAGCACGCAGCGGTACCCCTCCCCACGTCATTGGCGGCCTGTATGTGGTGGTGCTCCTGGTGCTTTTCGAACGCATTGCCCGTTGGCTTCGCCACGAACTGCCTGCCCTTTTCTCAACGGAACGCCAGCGCACCCGTCAATTGCTCAGCCGCTTTCAGGAGCAGCTACGTCAGATGGTCAGTTTTGAAGAACTGGCTCAACAAACGGTGGAGGTCATTGGCGAAGCATTTCGCGTTCGTTCAGTTCGTATTTTCTTCCGTCCGGCCGAATCGACCCCCTGGGTTTCGGCCGTCTATCATCCAGAGCCGCCTTATCTGACCGAACCGATCGTCGAAACCATCTGGCCCTATTTTCGGCAGGAGGGCCGCATCTGGGCGCGTAATCCTGAACTGAACGAAAGCCGCCTGCCGAAAGAAGTACAAGCCCTCCTCGAAAGCCGCCACGTATCCCTTGTGATTCCCATTACCGGCGAAAAGCGCCCTCTGGGCCTGCTCATCCTGGGAGGTAAACGTAACCGTCATGCGTTCTACAATCTGGAAGAGCTGGATTTGCTGCGCATCCTGAGCAGTCAGCTGGCGTTGGCGATTGAGCGCCTGTACCTGATCGAGCGTGAACGGGCCCTGATCCGTCAGAATGCTGAAGCACAACTGGTGGCCCTGCGTGCCCAGATTAACCCGCATTTTTTGTTCAATGCCTTGAATACCATTGCCGCCCTGATCAACGAGCGCCCCGACGAAGCGGAAGCTGCTGTCGAACACCTGGCAGCTATCTTTCGCCATACGCTGAACACAGAGGGGCGTTCATTCGTTACGCTCTCCGAAGAGCTGCAGCTTGTTGCCCACTACCTGGAAATTGAACGGGCGCGCTTTGGAGGCAAGTTGCAGGTGTCCATCGACGTTCCTCCCGACCTGCTCTCCTTTCCAGTACCGGCTTTCGCGGTGCAGACACTGGCTGAGAATGCCGTTAAACATGGTCTGGAAAAGCTACGTGCAGGAGGTACGGTACAGATTCGAGCGCGTCGTCATGCAGATGGCCTTGTTGAAATCCTGGTAGCTGATACAGGGGTCGGCATTCCAGCTCTGTGGGAACAAAACGGTCAGCCTACAGAAGGGCCGCTTCCCTTTTTTGGCCTGGGGCTGCGGAATGTGGCGGCCCGGCTGGAACAACTCTACGGACGACGCGATCTGCTGCGCTTTGAAAGTGCGCCCGGCCAGGGTACACGCGTTCGGTTGCTGCTTCCAGCACCCACACCCCAGATGGTTTCGCCTGTAAACCTGAACCGCTGAGTCCTATGCTCCGCCTGTTGATTGTGGACGACGAACCGCCGGCCCGACGGCGGCTGCGCAAGCTACTTGAACCGCTCCAGAAGGAGGGCCGCATCGCCACGCTGGAAGAAGCGGCCGACGGCATCGAAGCGCTTGAAAAGCTCCACCAGCAACCCTTCGATTTGCTGTTGCTTGATGTGCGCATGCCAGAGCTGGATGGCTTTGAGGTGCTCGAACGCATTGATCCCGACCAGCGACCGTTTGTCATCTTTGTCACCGCCTACGACGACTATGCCCTGAAGGCTTTCGAAGCACACGCCATCGACTACTTGCTCAAGCCTGTCAACCAGCAACGATTGCTGGAAGCCATCGCCCGCGTCGAGCAACTACAGACAGCCACACTGCGAAAAGCCCAGGAAGAGCGCCTGGCCCGGCTCCTCGACTGGCTGGAAGCCCAACAGCAGGCCAACCCCTCAGGACCCAGACCAACTGCTCCCTACCTGGAACAACTTTCTGTTACCTATCGAGATCGCATTCTTATCATTCCCGTCACACGGCTGGTCTCTGCCGAAATCCACGATGGAATTACTCGCCTGTACGTGCTGGATGAAGAGGCCGGGCTACCGCCACGCCTGCGCCAGCACGTGGTCAACTACACGCTGGATCAGCTGGAGGCGCGCCTGAACCCGCACGATTTTCTGCGGGTACACCGTTCAGCTATCGTGCAACTCCGGCATATTCAGGCGTTGATCCCCTGGTTCAGTGGGCGCTATAAACTGGTGCTGGCGGGTGATCATGAGGTAATTGCCAGCCGTGAACGTTCTAAACTGCTCAAAGAACGGCTTATACTGTGAACCATGCTCATGCCATCCCTCATGCTGCTCCTGAGTGGCTGGGTAACCGTGACCCCCGTATATTCGGACACATTACGCGTGCAACTGTTTGCGCAGTTTCCACTGGATGTGCTGGTGTTGGAGCCGACCGGCGCCGATGCCTGGCTGTTTGCCGAAGATTACACCCAGCCACTACTTCGCCTGCGTGCCGGGACTACCCTGCGGGTTGACCGTCGAAGCAACGAACTTCGCCTGCGCACCTCCGACCGAACCCTCTTTGCGCGCTGGATTCGCATCTATCCGGAAGCCGGCGGCTATCTGCAGGTAAGCGCCCGACGTCCCGGCCAGACCGTCGGGCCCTTCACCTATCCCGGATGGCTCTGCATTGCTCCTGCAGCCGACGGCCTGCAGATCCTCAACTACGTTGCGCTCGAAGATTACGTGGCGGCTGTGCTGGCTCGTGAACATCACTTCAATGACCTGGAGAGTTCCAAAGCGCTGGCTGTGGCCATCCGCACCTATACGCTGCATCGCCTGCAGACGCTCGCTATATTGTCAGATCATGCAGCTCACCAGATGTACGAAGGCATCGATCGCATCACCCCGCTGATTCGCGAAGCCGTAGCACAAACCCGTGGCGAGGTGCTGACCTACCAGGGCGAGCTGATAGAAGCCGTCTATTTCGCCTCCAGCGGGGGCCACACGGCGAACAATGAAGACGTGTGGAACGGCACCCCGCGCCCTTATCTGCGGGGCCAGCCCGATCCGTACGACCGCAACACTCCCTACCACCACTGGACCGCATCGATTCCACGTGACCGTCTACTGGACGCACTCTCGCGTGAATATGGCACCCGCATCACTGGCTTCCGAGTAGGACGCCGTAGTCCTGACGGTCGTGTGGCTACCATCGAATTGCTTCGCGAACGCGGCGAGCCCCTCTCCATGCGCGCCAATGCATTTCGGCTCCTGGTCAACGCTCATTTCGGACGCCATACGCTTCGCAGCACGTTTTTCGAAGTACGCCGCCAGGGTAATACCTACCTCTTCGAAGGTAAAGGCTTCGGGCACGGCGTAGGACTCAGTCAGTACGGTGCACGGGAGATGTCACGCCAGGGCTATACATACCGCGACATTCTGGCTTTCTACTATCCGGGCACCGAGCTGAGCCGCTATGAAGCAGGGACGCTGCTGGCGGCTACCCAACTGCCGTCGCCAGCTCAAACCGAAGCTGCAGACTTTCGGCCGCCAGCGCAGACAGCACCTGTGACTCCCGCAGCGGCCGAGCCTACCCTCAACATGCCCCGCTCCGCGGTAACCATCGGCTGGAGTGCGCCCTCTATTCGCCACGCTGATCGTTCCTCACAACGCCGAATTGGCTGGTGACCATGCAGTCGGTTTTGTTGCTCACGTTGGGTATCGGGATGCTGGCATGGACGGCTCAGGGCCAGACGCCCCGCACGGCCCCTCATACTGCGGAGGACAGCCTCACGGTCTTTCAGCTTCCACCCGTGCTGGTAGAAGCCACCCGTGGATTCACGGCGCCCTGGGGCGAGGCGTTACCCCTGCTCACGTTGCGACGGTCGCCGCTCGAAGTGCATTTTCGTCCAGCACTGACGCTGACGGAGACGTTACGTGACCTGCCTGGCCTCTGGCTGGCCGACCGCCAGAACTATGCGCTGGGGGAACGAGTGCTCGTGCGCAGTGCAGGCTGGCAGGCAGCCTTTGGGGTGCGCGGCGTGCAGGTTGTACTCGATGGCGTTCCGCTGACCATGCCTGACGGGCAGGCCGTCCTCGATCCAGTCGATCCTGCTTTCGTGCGTCGTGCTGAGCTGCTGCGCGGCCCGGCTGCACTTTTCTGGGGGAATGGCAGTGGTGGTGCGCTGGTGCTTTCGACCTGGCCCGAACCACCCCGCCCGGGCTTTTCCCTACGCCTGCTTAGCGGCAGCTACGGCCTGCGTCGAGCAGGAGGCGAAGTCGTATGGCGTGCCGGACCGCATGTGCTGGCCATTCGCGCCTCCCACTTCGCACAGCAAGGCTATCGCGCACACAGCCGCGTCCGCCTCAGCCGCCTTGGTCTGCAGGCCGGCCTACGGGTAAATACTCAGACGCACCTGCGGCTGACCCTGGCTGGATCCGCCCTGGATGCCCGTCATCCCGGTGCACTGAGCGCCGACGAGCTGGCCCGCGATCCACGTCAGGCCAGCGCCCGCTATGTAGCCACCCGTGCCGGCAAAGTAAGTCGGCAGCTTCAGCTCGGTACCACCTTCGTACACCGGCTCCCGACAAGCTGGCTTACACTGACCACGTTCGCCCTGATCCGGCACCTGGACAATCCCCTGCCCTTCGCCTATATTCGCCTGCGCCGGCAGGCAGCCGGTCTACGCACTACCTGGACGCACAGCCATGGCCCCTGGCGTACGGCCCTGGGCCTCGACCTCACGCTACAAAACGACAATCGCCAGAACTTCCCCAACCAGAACGGCACACCGGGCGTCACGCGACTGCGGGACCAACGCGAACGCGTCAGCGAAATGGCCCTGTTCGGTCTGGTCCAACGCACCGTCACGTCGCGTCTGCAGGCCCTGGTTGGTTTACGCCTGAGCTATCTGCACTTCACACTGAGCGATTACCTGCTTGTCAATGGTGATCAGTCCGGCCGCCGTACCTTCCGTATCTGGACCCCCACGCTTGGTCTGGTCTATTCTCCCAGCGCAACCATGCAACTTTTTGCCACACTGGGCACCGCCTTCGAGTCGCCTACCACAACCGAACTGGTCAACCGCCCTGACGGACAGGGCGGGTTCAACCCGGATCTGGCCCCGCAATATCTCTACGGCCTTGAGCTGGGCGTTCGCCAACAGAATACAGTGCTTCAGGCCGAGCTGACGCTGTTCTACCAGTGGGTTCGCGGTCGCATTCTGCCCTTCCAGCTCGAAGGCGACGGCCGCACCTTTTATCGCAATGCCGGCCGTACCCGGCAGTATGGACTCGAAGCCTGGCTACAGGTGCGTCCAACGCCTGCAGTGCAGCTACGGCTGGCCTACACAAACGCCCGCTTTCGCTTTGAAGAACCTGCCCTCCGAGGCAACCAGCTACCCGGCCTACCCGGGCACCGTCTGGCATGGACGCTTCAATATCAAGCAGGTCCCCTCTGGCTGGAAATAACCGGCATCACGGTGGGCCCCAGCTATGCCGATGATGCCAACACCGTCCGCGTAAGCGGCTACATGACACTGGATCTCACTGCAGGGCTGGCCCATTCGCTGCTGGCTGGTTTCGAGGTGCGCCCATTCATCTCCGTCCAGAATATACTGGATCGACGCTATGTGGGCTCGGTAGTCGTCAACGCCGGGAGTGGTCGCTATTTTGAACCGGCGGCTGGCCGCAGCGTTCGTTTCGGGCTGAACTTAGGCATTCCTTGAAGCAATGGGCAAACCCAAAAAAACACAGGCCGGGGTGCTTCCCATTCGCCATCGCAGTGGCCAGATTGAAGTACTGCTGGTCACTTCACGTACGGTAAACCGCTGGATCCTTCCCAAAGGAAACGTCAGGCGGCACCAGTCGCCGATGGAGGCGGCCCGCCGCGAAGCCTATGAAGAGGCAGGTGTCCGTGGATACATTGACCCTGAGCCCCTGGGTTGCTACCTGCATGGCCGTCCGGGCGATCAGCGCTGGGTAGAGGTCTACCTGATGAGGGTGGACGAGGAGCTGGACCACTGGCCTGAGCAGCATGAACGCACCCGCCGCTGGATGTCGCTGCAAGAAGCCCGCCAGGTGATCTACGAAGACGGCCTCCGCACGCTACTTGACCGCCTCCCCGACGAACTGACCCGTCGCAGGCACGGGCGTAAGTTGAGTCCTCGGGCCTCCCGCCTGTTGGTGGTGCTCTTGCTGCTGGCCTCGCTGGCCCTGGCTTTTGGGGGTACATACTATCTGGCCCGTCTGCTTGCCCGCCCCGAAGTGCAGCAACGCCTGCAGGAGCTCCAGCACGAAACCGAAGCTGCACCCTCGACCGACGCGATGCGTTTTTAACAGGCGCTCGTTGCAGAATTCACGCGAGCCAAACGACGCACGCCGGCGGGCGTTGTAGTTTCCGGAAGTTTTTCCTGTCAGAAAAACAACCGGTTAAGACCCCATGCATCAACCTCAGGAAAAATATCGCATCACAATTGCTTACGGCGACGGCATCGGTCCGGAAATCATGCGCGCCACGCTGGCCGTGCTTGAAGCCGCTGGAGCCCCGCTGGAATACGACGTGATTGAAATCGGCGAAAAAGTCTATCGGAAGGGCGTCACCTCTGGTATCCCGGACGAGGCCTGGAGCGTTCTGCGCCGCAATCGAATTTTTTTGAAAGCGCCGATCACCACGCCCCAGGGAGGTGGCTATAAAAGTCTGAATGTAACAATCCGCAAGGCCCTGGGCCTGTTTGCCAATATTCGTCCTACCAAATCCCTTCACCCATACGTCGAGACGCCTTACCCGGATATCGACCTGGTGATCGTCCGTGAAAACGAAGAAGACCTGTATGCGGCGATTGAACATCGCCAGACGACCGAGGTCGTGCAGGCCCTCAAGCTGGTCACCCGGCCGGGTAGCGAAGGCATCATTCGCTACGCTTTCGAATACGCCCGGGCTTATGGCCGTCGCAAGGTCACCTGTATGTCAAAGGACAACATCCTCAAGATGACCGACGGCCTGTTCCACAGGATCTTCGACGAGATCGCCGCCGAATATCCGGACATTGAAGCTGAGCATCGCATCATCGATATCGGTGCTGCGCTGGTGGCGGCCCGTCCGGAAACGCTCGATGTAATCGTCACCCTGAACCTTTACGGAGATATCCTGTCGGATATTGCCGCGCAGGTGGCTGGTTCGGTAGGGCTGGGTGGTTCGGCTAACGTAGGCACACACGCTGCTATGTTTGAGGCCATTCATGGATCAGCGCCCGACATAGCGGGCAAGGACATCGCCAACCCGTCGGGTCTACTCAATGCTGCTGTCATGATGCTCGTCCACCTGGGACTGGCCGATGTTGCTGCCCGTATTGAAAACGCCTGGCTACGTACGATTGAGGATGGCATACACACAGCCGACATTTATCGCCCCGGTAAGAGCAAGCAGAAGGTAGGCACCCAGGCTTTTGCCGAGGCAATCATTGCCCGGCTGGGCCAGCAACCCCAGCATTTGAAGCCCGTGCATTTCCGCAAGCCAGGCGTCACTGTGGCGATTCGTCCCACTCCACGCCAGCCCAAACAGCTGGTGGGCGTAGATGTGTTTATCGACTGGGACGAGGACGGACGCGATCCGAACGTGCTGGGCCGCAAACTGGAGGCCCTGACCGGCGAGGCCTTCCGCCTACGCGTGATTACCAATCGGGGCGTCAAGGTCTATCCCGGCGGCCTGCCCGAAACGTTCTGCACAGACCACTGGCGCTGTCGTTTCGTTGCGGCCAAGGAAACGGGCACCGTAACGCCTACCCAGGTGCTGGAGCTGCTCCGCCGCATTCATGAAGCTGGATTGACGTTCATTAAAACCGAACATCTCTACATGTTCGATGGCCAGCTCGGCTACTCCCTTGCTCAGGCAGAGTAGTCAATTACCCCGCATACCTTGCATCTGCTCGAACTGCGACGTCCCGGACCCACACCTATGCTCCAGCGTACACTCTGGGTCCGGGATTTTTTTCTTTTGCGCTACTGCCCCACAATCATGCGTATCCCGGAGGAAACCATCGAAGCCATCCGGGCGGCCGTCGATATCGTCGAGGTCGTGGGAGAGTACGTATCGCTGCGACGTCGCGGCGCCAACTGGTTCGGGCTCTGTCCGTTTCACGAAGAAAAGACGCCATCTTTCAGCGTCAATCCTCGCCTGGGCATTTTCAAGTGCTTTGGCTGCGGCGTCGGAGGGGACGTGTTTGCCTTCATTCAGCAGATCGAAGGGGTGAACTTTGCAGAGGCGGTACACATGCTGGCCGAGCGGGCGGGCATTCCGATTGCTGAAAGGGAAGCCGAAGCCGACGATCCAAGGCCGGCCCTTTACCACGCCCTGCGCTTCGCCGCTCGTTTCTACTTTGAGCAGTTAAGCCATCCTGAAACGGGTCGAGCGGCCCGTGCCTATCTGAAGCATCGGGGCATTCAGCCGGAATCCGTCCGCTACTTCGGCCTGGGGTACGCGCCCGATGCCTGGGATGCTCTGCTGCAGGCAGCCACCGCGGCCGGTCTCCGTCCCGACGTACTCGAACAGGCGGGACTGGTGCTTCCCCGCCGGGAGCGTGGAGGCTACTACGACCGCTTCCGTCACCGACTCATGTTTCCCATCTTCTCGCACACAGGCCGCGTGGTTGGCTTTGGCGGGCGCCTCCTGGCGTCCAATGCGGAACAACCCAAGTACATCAACACCCCGGAAACCCCGGTCTACCATAAAGGGCGCATTCTCTACGGCCTGTATCAAGCACGTCAGGCACTTCGAGACCGGGGCGAAGCCATTCTGGTTGAAGGCTACACCGATGTCATTACGCTGCACCAGGCCGGCATCACGCACGTGGTAGCCACCGGCGGTACAGCGCTCACGCCCGACCAGGTGCGTCTACTGGCACGCTATGTGCGCCGTGTGGTATTGCTCTACGATGCCGATACAGCCGGCCAGCAGGCCACCCTGCGCAGCATTGAGCTGTTTCTCGAGCGGGGGTTGAGCGTTTATGTCGTCCCCCTGCCGCCAGGCGAGGATCCCGACTCGTTCGTGCGCGCACAGGGTGCGCGTGCCTTTCAGGTGTACCTGCAACGCCACCGCCACGATTTCGTCACGTTCTATTATGAGTGGGCCCGGCAGCTGGGCCAGCTCGACACTCCCGAAGATGAAGCCGAGGTAGCTCGCACGATCATAAAAGCTATCGGGCGCCTCCCCGATCCGCTACTGCGCGAGCCATACGTGCGCCGCGCGGCCGAGCTGCTTCGCATCGAGCCAGTACGCCTCCTGGAGATTCTGGAAGCCCAGACGAGCTCGCCTGCCCCCACCAAACTCTCGACTCCCCCGGCTCGCCCCACCCCTCCACCAACCACATCCACGTGGCATGAAGCCGAGCGCCTGCTCGTGCGCCTGATGCTGGAAGAAGGCAAAGCCATGGTTGGCTTCGTCCTGGGCCATATGGCCCTGGAAGAATTCACCGAAGGACCTCCACGTCAACTGATCGCCCGCCTGCTTGAGCAGTATGAGGAAGGTACCATCAATGCACAACCCTTCCTGGAGGGCCACTACGGTCCAGATTTGCAACGCCTGACCATCGAGGCCCTTATGGAGCCCTACGAACCCTCCCAGAACTGGGAGCGCAAAGGCATTGCGGTTCCCCGCCTGCGCGACCGGGCCTACGAAGCAGCTGTTGATGCTATGATGCGCCTTAAACTTCAGCGCATTGACGAACTCATTCACCAGCTCAAAAAAGAACAGCTACACGCTCGCCACAATGAAACGCGCCTTCGGGAAATCATGACCCGTCTGAACCATATCCTGCAGCTGCGTCGCCAGATCGAACGCCGCACTTTCCTCAATCCAGAGCTCCTGCCAGACTCCTGATCGGTGCGTCAGAAGCGTATCAGGCTTTTTCCTTTCCTACTTAGCCTCTGATCGACGGTTCTTGCACCTTTAAGTCGCAATGTTCAGCAGCTGTTTGCAATCCATCTTTTCTGCAAACGGCTCATTGCGTCGACAACTTCAATCGCAGTCAGGTCATGAGACGCGTACTACTCCTGACGGTAGGCTGGTTTTTCCTACTGCAACCAGCGGCGCAGGCCCAGAACGCCTGGATCAACGAATTCCACTATGACAATGCTGGCGCCGACGCCAACGAATTTGTCGAGATTGTTATCGAAAATGCCTTTGCATTCTCGCTGGATGACTTCACCCTGGTACTCTACAATGGCAACGGCGGTGCCCCCTACAGCACGCATACGCTGGGCACGTTTACGGAAGGAGCAACAGTCGGCAACTATACTTTCTTTTACAAATACATTGCTGGTATTCAGAATGGCGCACCCGACGGATTGGCGCTCTGCTACCAGGGTAACCCGATTCAGTTGCTCAGCTATGAAGGTGTCCTTACAGCCAACGGAGGCTGTGCCGATGGCATCCTCTCCACCGACATCGGTGTGGCCGAAAGTGGTACGACAGGCGCCACGGAGTCGCTTCAGTTAACCGGTTCAGGTTCTGACTACGCAGACTTTAGTTGGACCGGTCCTGCAGCTGCTTCTCCAGGCATGCCTAACGCGGGCCAGACGATGCTCAGTCGGCCGGTGGTGAATATTAACAAAGGTACGAGCTATAATACCCTGCAGGAGGCCATCGACGATGCCGATCCGTATGATCAGCTTGAGCTGCAACCCGGCACTTACCCGGAAACCATCACGATCGACAAATCCCTATCGGTGGTGGGCGCTTCTACTGGACTTCCCAAGCGGAGTACACGCCGGACGCACCCGCACCGCACGCAAAGCATTGGTTGTACGCTCCCCGTCATCATTGATGCTACAGGTTTCCCTATTGGGATCAACATTGCCGCAAATGACGTGTACCTGTCCGGTTTCTGCATTACCGGAGCCACCAATGCCAACCTGTATATCAATGCCATTATTTCTAATCTCACACTGGCTCAGATCGAATCTGTCAACACAGGACCCTATGGTTACGGCTTCGACATTCACAACAATGCCGAAGTCGATGGACTGAATATTTCAGAGTCCTATTTTGCCGGACATTTTATCGGCATGCGCGTTCGAGGCTCGCTCTTTGGGGCCGAAATCAACGCCAGCACTTTCGAACAAAACCAACACAGTGGCCTGTACACCACACATGGCAATGACACCACAGGAAGCACTTTCGTGGAACACCTGAATATCTTGGATACTCAGTTTGCCGATAACCCCTGTAAAGCCATTTATGCTGAGAAACTTGCCCATACGCTTTTTATGAACGTGACGGTTGAGAACAGCGGCACCTCTCAGACCCCAGACTGTTTGTATCCCGAAGCCGTTGATCTTAACCTGAAATATGGTTCCTATGAGAATCTCCGGTTTGACAACTTACATGTCACCGGCTCCATTGGCGAGGGATTGCACATCAAGGGTCGTGCAGACTACGGCAATGCTTCGGTTGATAACGTGGTCATTGAAAATAGCTATTTTGCTGACAACAGTATCGGTGTCGCCATCGGGGGTAACGTGGGTGTGGGGGAAGGATTGACGTTGCGCGCCAGCGCTATTGTAAACAACGGCAATGAACCGGATCGCTACATCTATAAAGACAGCACAGCAGTCAGCTACGCTACGCGGGGTGGTGTGTTGCTCTATAACATCCCTGACAATGCATGGATCAGTCTCACCTACAACTGCATCGTTAACAACGGGACGACCGAATACAATGGTACTTACGGCTTTGGGCTGGCCAATGCCGGAGACGCCACGGTGGATGCCGTAAACGTCTGGTGGGGACAGGCCACAGGCCCTGTATTTTTCACCGGCACTTTTACGGAAGGGAACTATGTCTTTGAAGGTGCCGACGTCGTTACAGATCCGTTTGCCACAGCACCCCATGCCGACATTGAGGGTTGTGGCGGTCTGACAGGTACCTGTACGCTGGCTACGCTGGGCACGCTCCAGGTACTGAATCCGAGCACAGGGCGAGCGCAGATCCTGGGCACTGACGGCATCCAGATCGTTCAGAACAGTCCTACCCAGCCGAATGTCAACCTGGAGCTTGTCAATGTCACAGACGGCGACGGCAACCCGGTCTTCACCGAAATCGCGCCAGGTGTCTGGGAATACACGGGCGGGGGATCTCCGCCGACCGAAGCCTGGGCCTATTACCAGCGGCTCGATACGAGCGACCCCAACAATCAGTTTTTCCTGCAGGTGTCTACGGTCTGTCCTTCCGAGCCGGACGGCACCCTGGAGGCCCACCTCGATCCAAACTTTAGCTTTGGAGAGGCTCTGCCTGCCACCTTTGCTGTCCGGTCAGCTGCGCCCAATCCGTTCTATACACGCACAACACTGGTTATCGAGCTACCGCAGCCAGCCCACGTCATGGTCCGTATATTCGATCTGCTGGGCCGCGAGGTGGCCCTCCTCACCAATCGCTCCATGCGAGCCGGTACCCACCAGATCGTATGGGAACCCGGACGCAGTGGGCTTTCTGGCGGTACCTATCTTCTGCAGCTGATTGTCCGAGAAAATACCGGCAGACATCACCGGCATACGCAACTACTGACCTTCATTCACTGAAACTGACGTGTAGCTATGCGTACCAACACCACGACCCAGAAGGCATCCGCCTCCACCACCCACCAGACGCCTGCTACGGAGAGGCGGCGCCCCTTTGAGCCGCCGCGCCTGGAATATCAGGGGCGTCTGACTGAGCAGACAACAGGCGTTTTCTCGTTCTCATAGCTCCCCTCAGCCGACCGGATGGATGAGCCACCCACGGGCGGGCCGTTAAGACGCTCGTGGGTGGTTTCTACCGGCGTCTACGAATGGCTTGCGTTCCGATCTGTCGTCCATCCCGGCTGTAAAAAGTCCCCAGGAACTACTCTGTTGTTTCGGGTCAGCAAATCTTGAGGAGCTGTGGCACTACGCATTGATCCTGCACAACCTGGCTTCGTCTCCCTACATGGCACACAGCTGTCGAACATCAGCGCCGCCTTTATCCAGAAGTCTTCCGCTTCCCTTTGAACAAACGGTTGGAAAGGCATTCCTTCGACTGTTAGCGTCGACAGTCTGAGCTCAATCCTTTACAGCAGGGCTCCTTAGCTTGCTTCTATAAGGAGATCGGTCTGGAGTGCATCTGTCCACTATCGGGGCAGCCTTTGCTTGGATCCCTCCTATGCGGGGGGATCTTCCCCGATCCGTACTGAGGTGCACGCCGTCTTCCGGGCAGACAAACTATCACAGCCTTTCACGTTCGTTCCCCGGTCAGGGGACGCCTGGAACATACAAAAAAACACCTGCCTTATTCGAAGGCGTACCGTTTAACAGTGTACGTCTCCCCCTTCTCAAAGCTGTCAACATTTCGACACGATCTACCGATTACTTCAAGACCGCTGTCCACCGAGGGCTTTACGGCTCACGTTTCCGACCGCGGGGCCGACGCGATCAGATCAGTACCTCACCGGTCATCTCAGGCGGAATCTCCTCACCCAGCATATGCAGGATAGTAGGCGCCACATCACCCAGCTTACCCTCTTTGATCGGTCCGTCAAAGCCCGGTTTGATGATCAGGTGGGGCACAAGCGCCGTTGTATGGGCTGTATGCGGTGATCCGTCGGGATTTTTCATGCGGTCGGCGTTGCCATGATCGGCCAGCACCGTTACCGTATAGCCATGCTGAAGCGCTGCTTCAATAACCACCTTGGTGGCGGCATCAACCGCTTCGATCGCCCTGACGGCGGCCTCAAAAACGCCCGTATGTCCCACCATGTCAGGATTGGCGAAGTTCAGTACGATCAGGTTGTAGCACTCCTTTTCAATGGCTTCGGCACAGCGCCGGGCCACTTCGGGCGCACTCATTTCGGGCTTCAGATCATAGGTAGGCACCTTGGGCGAAGGTACCAGGATGCGATCCTCTCCTTCGAAAGGCTCTTCGCGTCCACCACTGAAGAAATACGTGACGTGTGCGTATTTTTCAGTTTCGGCGATTCGCAACTGGCGCCCGCCCAGCGCAGCAATCACCTCACCAAGCGTCATGCGCAGATTGACCTTCCCGAAAGCAATCGGCAGCTCGAAGGTCTCGTCGTACGGTGTAAAGGTTACAAACAGCAGATCCAGTCGCCTGCCTCGGTCGAAATCCTCAAAATCCGGCTCGGTAAAGGCACGAGTGAGCTGGCGAGCACGATCAGCGCGGAAGTTGTAAAAAATCACAGCATCGCCATCGGCTATGCGCGTTGGATAGCCGTCGCCGTAATCAATCCGACGTGGTTTGACGAATTCGTCGGTTACCCCTTCAGCATAGCTGGCCTCCAGCGCCTTCACGGGATTGTCGAACACCTCGCCCTCTCCATAAACCAGCAGGCGATAGGCCTTTTCGGTGCGATCCCAGCGTCTATCGCGGTCCATAGCATAGTAGCGCCCCACGATCGAAACGATACGCCCGACTCCGATTTCCTGTGCTTTCTCCAGAAACTGGCGTACATAGGTAACGCCTGCTTTCGGATCGGTATCGCGGCCGTCGGTGAAGGCATGCACACATACCTGCTCAGGCCGCAATCCTTCACGCCGGGCCAGCTCCAGCAGCGCAAACAGGTGGTTCAAGCTGGCATGAACACCGCCATCGGAGAAGCATCCCATCAGATGCAAACGTGTGTTATGCTTCCGGGCGTGACGGGCCGCCCGTACCAGCACTTCGTTTGTAAAAAACGTGCCCTCTTCAATCTCTTTATCAATACGGGTAATCTCCTGATAGACAACCCGTCCGGCTCCCAGGTTAAGATGGCCCACTTCGGAGTTGCCCATCTGGCCTTCGGGCAATCCCACAGCCAGCCCTGATGCCTTCAAGGTAGCATGCGGATACGTGGCAAACAGATGATCCAGAAAAGGCTTATGGGCATGATCGATCGCGCTGACCGACGGATCCTCGGCTATGCCGTATCCATCCAGAATAACCAGGAGGTGACGTTTTTTCGGATCCATGAGCATTAACCGGTTAGGTTCTACACAGCAGCGGGCTGACAGCCTGGCTTAACGCACGCGATAATCAGGCACGCGTTTCGTCGAACGGCCGGTTTTTGCATCAAATACATGCATCGAACCACATGTCGGACAGCTTACCTGCTCCAGTCCGTAGCGATCGGATTGATACACCGGTGTGTTGAAGTAGCTTCGGCACCGTTTACAAAAGTAGCGTCCCCGGCTCGGATCCAGCCCTTCAATGGGAGGCGGTAATCGCCGAAGTCGACGGTAATGGTCGCACAGGTCTGTGAGCACACACCGGGCACAGCGAGGATGGCGGGCCGTGCACGTATAACGACCGTGCAGAATAAGCAAGTGATGCGCCTCACTCCACTCACGTGCTGGAAGCTGACGCTTAAGCCGTTGCTCAACCTCACGAGGCGTACGTGCTCGACGCACCAGTCCGATTCGATGCGCCACGCGATACACGTGCGTATCGACAGGCAACGCCGCCATCCCAAAAGCTACCGACGCCACCACACGTGCCGTCTTGGGTCCTACACCTGGCAGCGTCTCAAGTGCCTTGAGGGAGGCCGGAATCTTTCCATCAAATTCATGGCAGATACGGCGGGCTGCTGCCACCAGATGCCGCGCTTTGCTATTTGGATACGAAATAGATCGGATGTAAGGCAGCACG
Source organism: Rhodothermus sp. (assembly GCA_030950375.1). Lineage (GTDB taxonomy): Bacteria > Bacteroidota > Rhodothermia > Rhodothermales > Rhodothermaceae > Rhodothermus. Next base: position 121,922 of record JAUZRN010000019.1, read on the forward strand.
TCTTCTGGCTCAGCAGCTGCCAGCGCTTCCACCGTGGGAAAAGCCGCAAACAACGCTGGCGTCACCTGATTGACCCGCGCATCCGTGCACTGGGCCGAAAGCATGACAGCAACCAGCAGTTGATAGGGATTCTCGTGGCGTAGCTCGGTCTGCGGTCGGCTGATCACCTGCCGCAACCGCACCAGCACCTGTCGGGCTCGAGAAGCACGTGCCACAGTAGTTGCCAGACCGTCTCGTAAAATCGCCTCCAAGATAGCACGCCAGGCATCAAGTTCCTTTGAAAAAAGCGCTTTGGGCAGACGAACCCGTAGCCTCTGCTGTCGTTGGAGCCGCTGTACGCATGCATTGACGTAGTTCACCCATGCACCGCTTGTTGCTATCGCTGTTGCTGCCGCTGATAGCTCTCCCGACGACGGCTCGTCCACCACTTTCGGACAGCGCCCGTGTAGCGCTGGTCACCATTCTGCCTGGACGTTCCCTGTATGCGGCGTTTGGTCACAGCGCCCTGCGCGTATACGACCCCGTACAAGGCATCGACTGGCTTTTCAACTATGGTACGTTCGACTTCAGCGATCCCTGGTTTATTCCCAAATTTATCTATGGCCAGCTCGACTACTTTCTATCGGTGAGCGATTATGCACGCGCGGTCCAGTTCTATCGCGATGTAGAAAGGCGCCCGATTATCGAACAATGGCTGAATCTGTCGCCTGACCAACGCGACACGCTTATGGCTTTTCTGATGTGGAACGCCCGTCCAGAAAACCGCACCTATCGCTACGACTTTCTGTTCGATAACTGCTCTACACGCATCCGGGATGTGCTTGAACGTACGCTGGGGTCAGCGCTTCGTTTTACACATGCAGCTCCGGCCGCTACATTTCGCCAGATGCTCGATCCATATGTAGCCGACCGCCAGCTGTTGCAGCTTGGTTTTTATTTAGCACTTGGTCAGCGGGTTGATCGTCTCCCTACAGCCCGTGAGATCATGTTTTTGCCCCTGGACCTGAAAAGTGCCTTCGATCAGGCACAGGTGCTACGCGATACCGCCTGGTTGCCCCTGGTTGCTCGGACCGACACCGTATTCTGGCCTGAAGGCCACCGACCGCTACCTGCCCCGACCTGGCCGTGGCTCACCATGCTGAGCTGGTTACTGTTTGCCGCCGGTGCAGGTGCGACAGGTATCGGCTGGCAACGGGGACCGCTCTCCTTCCCCCGCCTGGATGCGCTGCTTTTTGGTGCCGTGGGGCTGGTTGGCCTGGTGTTGTTACTGCTCTGGATAGCGACAATCCATACGGTAACGGCCTGGAACTGGAATCTGCTCTGGGCCTGGCCACCGCATCTGTTGGTAGCCATACGCCTCTGGCGCCGTCGTCTTCCGGATCGTCTGGAGCGTGTCTATCTGTTCGTGACGGGTCTGCTCACGCTTCTGCTGGTGTTCGGATGGTTTTTCTGGCCGCAGGATCTGCATCCGGCGCTGCAGCCAATTGCACTACTGCTGGTCGTACGTACGGCCACACGTCTCTATGTTCAATGAGCGGTTGTCCGCCAGGCTCAGCATATTCGCGAAGTTGTTCGCTTTCCCAGACGTCCCTGCCATCCATCTCGCAACGCCTGCCAGATAGCTCGCATGCGGCGCCAGGTGAAACGCAGACTCTTTTCACGAAGCAATGAGATCAGGCAGAGCGCTCCCAGAAAAATTGCGCCGTTGAGCAGAAAAACGCTTCGATGGGTAAGGTAACGCTTTTCCAGCCATATCCGGTTACGCAATGCGTAGTAAAGTCGATCGGCATCAATGACGGGATTGATCCATGGAAATCTTTTTGTTCCCTGCACATGCCAGGAATCGTCCAGATCTTCTATAACCGCCGTGGCACACAGGTAAAGTCGGGCCCCGGCCGCGGTCAACCGTAAGGTATATTCATGATCATCGGCATACAGATACAGCCGACGTTCCGGCAATCCTACCCGTTCTACCCAGGATCGGTGCAAAAGCACGCCGCCGTAGGGTGCATAAGCAATGGGGACCAGTGGAAAAACCAAGGCTTCTGGCTCCCTGCCATGTTGTTTTTTTCCGAAAAGGCGAGCCGGCAATTGCCGAATGTGAAAGCCTATGAAGGTATTCGGCGCATGCTCCATGCCTTTCCCCTCTGAAACAGTCTGTCGCTGGTCTTTTCGACTGGGTCGGAAGCCTACCAATACGTTGCATGGATGGGCGCCCAGTAGATGATAAGCCAGCAGCAGCCGATCCAGAGCATCGCGTGCTGGCCGATTGTCATCGTCCAGCAGCCAGATGAACTCGGCACCGCCTTCGTACGCAGCCTGAATCCCTGTTGCATAACCACCAGCCGATCCTGCATTTTCTTCCAGATGGACCAGGAGTAATTGGTCGGCCAATGTTTCCTGCAGGGCGAGCAGTTCAGTCCGTGCGGCGGCAACACATCCATTATCTACCAGCACAACCCGTCCTACCCCGGCTTCCAACGCAGCTTCGATAACTGTCCGTACCAGTGGTACACGGTTCCCATAGGTAACCGTCACCACCCAGACCTGCTGCGCTGTTACACGCTCAGGCATATTGGTTATCGTTTCAACACGCGCCTCACCACCTCACGATCTGCTTCGTCCAGCAGCCGTTTCCAGGCAAACCAGGCAAATACGCTCAGGAGCAACCCCAGAAGCATCAGATGGCTCCAGGGTGGCAGATTCTCTGACAGTTGTTGTACGCCCCAGGCCGTTATGCCCAGCAGGCCCAGTGCTCTGGTAATTGGCCACAGCTGACGCAACACTTCCAGCCCGTTCAACCGTTGCAATCGAAATGTAGCTCCGAACAGCAGGAGGGCATCTGCACCAACACGTAATGCCCAGGCTATAGCAGCGCCAACGATGCCCTCATGTGTTATCAGCAACCAGGCGCCCCCCACATACAAGGGCAACTCCAGTAGATGAAAACGCGCAGGAAGATCCGGTCGTCCGATCCCCTGTAACAGTGCATAAGGGACGTAGGCCAGCGAATTCATCAGCACACCAAGTGCCAACACCTGCAATACCCGTGTACTCCGGGTGGCAAAGTCCGCCCCCAGCCACACATGCAGGAGGTCCGCAGCGCCCAGCACAACACCCAGCGTGATCGGTCCCATAGCCAGCAACACATACCTGACCGCTTGCCCAAAATAACGCGCCAGCCGTCTTTGATCCTGTACGCCTTCCAGTGCACTGAATACCGGAAAAAGCACCATAACCAATCCGGAAGGCACCAGGCGAAGCCGGGTAACGATTTCATAAGGGGCCGTATAGTAGGTCAGCGCTGTCATTGAGCGCAGCGAACCGATCAAAAAACGATCAAGATAGACCAGCAGTGGACTCACGACACTGGAGACGGTAACCCATCCACCAAATGCAAAAAGCGACCGTAGTAGTGCAGGCGACATGGTGTAGGAACGCAAACCAGGAAACAGGCGTCCGTTCATCACAATAAAGGCCATCAGACTGCCCAGGCGTGCCAGCAGCAGCAACGCCACGATGCCGGGCAACCGAAACCCCACCATCAGCCCGAGCAGGGGTAGCACGAACATGGAAATCCCGGCCGGAATACGCACGGCATTGAGCCAGTCAAAGCGCTGAGCAGCTTCCAGTGCTCCACTAAACGATCCAGAAATCAGCACAATCGGCACAGCCAGCGCCAGCAGGTGAAAGGTACCACGCGCCTCATCGTGCAATGCTTCGGGAATGTTCAGCACTTTTTCAATCAACAGCGACGTGCTTCCCAGCACGAGCAATAGCCCGACCAATCCCAGCAGTGCCTGCGCCGTAACCGCCGACCAGATTATACAGCGTAGACGAGCCATCTCACCACGTGCCAGGGCCTCGGCGACAAACTTGGTCGTTGCCCGTCCCAGGCCCAGATCAAAGAAGGTAAAATAGCCCAGCAGCATCCATGCCAGCGCCAGCAGACCGAATCGATCTGTTCCTAATCCCTGAATAATAAACGGAAGGGTAACCACACCAATCAGGAGCGGTCCCCCCTGCCCAGCCAGATTGAGTAGCGTGTTACGGGCCAGTAGTTGCCCGCTGAGCTGTAATGGGCGCATACGCAACAGCCCGAGACCCGCGTCGAGCGCCGCAGCCTTATGCGTTTGAAGACCGATAAAACGTTACAACCGGCGGGCCAGGGCAATGATCGTGAGCGTGCTGGCGGCAATCGAAGCAATGTCGGTCAGCGTCTTGCCAATATCAAACGTTACCTGACGCTTTTCCTCCGGAGGCTTGCGCACCACCTCAATGATGGCTCCTTCATCCACGACGGGATCTCGCTGAAACCAGCCCTTCAGTCCCAGATAGACCGGGTAGGTACCGCCATCGGCCTGGGTCACCAGAATAACCTTGGAGTCGTCATCCAGGCCACCGGCCCGCTCAATGTAATAATCCACACGCTTACCGGGCACATACTTCACCAGTCCTGGCCGCCGCACATTACCACGTACCACCACGGTGCCAGGCTTAGGCGGCACGCGGATCTCGTCGCCCGGCAACAGCACAACGTTGTGCTGCGGATCGCGCCGCACCGCCCGCTCCATGTCGATCACCACAGGTAGCCCACCCCGGATCAACCGGGCACCCTTCAGGTAACCGGTGGGACGCACCCCGCCAGCCCGTTCCAGTATATCGGCCAGGGTCTCATTCTCCCGCAGAATCGTGTAGGTGCCTGGATACCAGACCTCACCTGAGACTGTCACGGTCTGCTGCGGACGAAAGGCGGGATTACTCCGAATGTAGATGCGATCACGGTGCTGCAGGCGAAATGTGCGGGCGCCACGCAACGCACGCGTCGTATCGTCCAGTGCAAACGAAACCGATTCTACATCCTCCATATCCTCAGCCATAGGCACCTGAATGCGCACAGCGAGCTGTTCGAAATGATCTGGATCGGCCCCTTTCGGCAAACGTGTTACTTCCGCCCAGTCCAGCAGCGCATCCTCCGTAAAACCACCGGCCCGCAGAATCAGATCTTCCAGCGTCATGTTTTCCTGCCAGCGATACTGGCCGGGATTTTTGACGGCGCCACTGATCGTGACGAATTTTTCCCGGATCTCTTGCACATCGATCGGATAGACGCGGATATGGTCACCCGGTTGCAACAGCGCACGTCCGGCTCCCTCGTTACGCAGGGCTTCGGCCAGATTAAACGGGATGATGATTTCTCGCGTGCCCTGCTCGACCTTGCGAATCAGGTCAGCACGCTCCAGATAGACCTCCCTGCGGAATTCTTCGTCGAACAGCCCTCCGCCCAGGAAGAGCAGGTCGTAGACTGTCATGCTATCCCGCCAGGCATAGACGCCGGGATGGCGCACTTTACCGGAGATTTCGACCGTTCGGGGCGTGTTCAGCTCCAGCTCCGAATAAACACGCACCCGATCCCCCGGCTGCAACGTCAGGTTGTGTTCGGGATCGCCCAGCAGGATGCGCGCCAGGTCGAGCGTTCGCATCGTCTCGAGCAGCGCGAGGGTATCCGTGGTGTTTGACAGTATATCCCGGGTGAGATCGGCCCGAAATACCGAAGGAGGTCGCTCGGCCGGGTTCTGCTTGAAGCGAACGAGCTGAACACGGCCTTCGTAGACATCGCTTGTTACTCCTCCGGCGCGCTCAATCAGATCACGGATCGTCCGCACCTGCGTGGTGATCTCGTAGAGTCCAGGATGCACGACGGCGCCGCTGATATAGACGCCATTGCGGCTCACGTCAAGCACCGAGAGTACCTCGACGCGATCGCCATCATAGAGCGGTACCTGCCGCGAGCCATCCAACACCCCGTCAAGCGGCACGGTAAGCACCTCACGCACTACGGAAGGGTCCTGCCGCTGCTCAAAGGGAATGATGCGCTCAATGCGGACGTACCGGGTAAACGCTTCGGGTTTCAGGCCAGCCGCAAATTGAATAAGCTCCCGCAACCCTTCGTTTTCCTTGAGTTCATAAATGGCCGGACGCCGCACCTGCCCCTGAATGGCTACGGTCTTGCCGCGTGGTGGCACAAAGAGCTGGTCGTTGTTTTGTAGCCGCACATCCTCACGTCCCTCTCCGCGCAGCAGATAGTCGTAAAGGTCCACGCGGGCCAATACCCGACCGTTACGCACCACACGCACGTCGCGAAGCGACCCGCTGATTTTAGGACCACCGACGGCATACAAAGCCTGAAAGACCGTCGACTGGCTGGCGATTACATAGCCTCCGGGTTGCTTGACTTCCCCCAGTGCGTAAATATAGACCGGCTGCAGCCGGGCAACGGTCAGGTCCATAAATACTGTGGGGGGATCTTCCAGCAACCCGGCATAACTGCGGGCCAGCCAGCGTTTGAGCTCTTCTCGCAGCACTTCCAGCCGCTTACCGGCCACGGTAAACTGGCCGACGTTGGGCACGAAGATACGTCCTTCACGATCAACGGTAAGTTCGTAAGCAAACTCCGTGGCGCCCCAGACCATCAGCCGCAGCTCGTCGCCGGGTCCTACCAGATACTGATCGTCGACCGGTCCCAGCTGATTGGGTCGAAAAGCGTCTGGAATGTTTTCAAAAACGTCATACCCGAAATATGGTAGCGTGTCAGCCGGTGCACGCGCCTCCTGCCTTTGAAGCGTGTCGCGCAGCAATCGTAACGTATCGGCCAGTACCCGCAGCGTATCGATTGCCAGCGTATCTTGAAAGCTGAGCGGGTAGACACCGGGCGTTAGAATGCGCGGAAGCTGCTGGGGCTGTTCCTGTTGCACGGCCTGCAGCATGGCCTGGATCTGGCTTTCAGGAATACCCAGTTCACGGGCACGCTGCACGGCCTGCTCGGGATCAGACAGGTCGATACCCAGCCGCGCCGCCTCCTGACGTGCTTCTTCGAGGCTCATCCCACGCCGTTGCAGCTCCTCCTGCACCGGCTGCGGAATATCCTGGGCATACGATACGGCAGCAAGAAGCCACACGCCAAACCATAGCGACAGCGCTATTCCGGCCAACAGTGGCCACCGGCAATACAATCGATACATAACACCCATGCTAACCTGCTGGACAGGGACGCTCACCGTTCCAGAGAGCCCACAGGCCCGACAAGATACGGACCACAATTAGCTGTCTGGTCTGCTTTATGGATTTTAAGATACGAATTCCCTGCAGCAGCGTGCGATACTTCACAAAAATCCCAAAGACCTATGGAAAAATGCACCGCTCACCGGTAGGATTTGCCATCTTCCCTGTTGACAGGATAGCCTTCTCAGCCTTTGAACGTATGTACCCTGCCAAAAAGGTCCTGCGTGCCCCAGATGCCACTGCGCAGACACTCAAGCTGGACGATCTGGCTGTGATCCACAAATAGATTAACCTCCGGACCGTAGTTTTTGATATACCAGGCAAATACCCGGGGATCGGCCGCCTCAAACATGAGCTTCTCCAGCCCCAGCTCATTGATGAACCGGGCGACTACATCCGTTCGCCAGGTCTCGACGTTCTCGGTAATCCCCTCGGATTCTACCATGATCATGTAGGCACCGGCTTCAAGAAAACGCCGCGCCAGTTGAATTGCCCAGGCCGGATCCTGTACACCTTCCGCTTCCAGCAACGCGGCCGGTGTATCGCCACCAGCTCCAAACTGAATCCCCACTTCGGGCTTGGCCTTCAAGCCGGCTTGCTGTACCGCTTCGATCAGACGCAACCAGTCATCCGCCGGGATCGTGATAAAACCAGTGGAAATCTCGATAATGTCAAATCCCAGCGCTTTGCATTCCTGAATATAGCGATGGACAGCTTCTGGCCCCTGGGTCACCACATATTCAATGAAACCACCTGTCGAGACCAGCACATCGTACTGGTGGCACAGGTCAATAATCTCCCGAAGCACCCGACGGGGCATCAACGTAAACGATCCGCCCGCAAATTTGAGCGAATCAATGTAGGCGCCCATTGTCTCAAGCACATCTTTCAGATAATTGGGGCCCATGACCGAATAGTAAGGGCCGCGAACTTCCGTGAGGCCGCGCGTGCGGGGCTTCTGTCCCCGATCGTTCATTCGAAGAAATGAGAAAGCCCGCTCCATATCACTTGGCTTTTTTCGCAACATTGTCCGTCTCAGGGTTTGATGAACGCCTCTGCAACGAAATGCAGGATGCTGATTTATAAGGACAGGTTTCCCACACGTCCTACAAATAACCAGCGCGTTGCACCATGGAAAAAAAATTGATCGGACGGTTACATGTGCTTACTGATTTCTACTTTCAGCAGCGCTATGCCCATGCCGAGCTGGCCCGCCTGGTAATTGATGGCGGAGCCGACACCGTGCAGTTCCGACAGAAGTTTGGGAGTATTCGACATAAACTACATGAGGCCCGACGCACCGCAGCCGTATGCCAGAAGGCCGGCGTTCCGTTGATCATCGATGATCATCTTGACATTGCCCTGGCGGTGGAAGCGGATGGTGTGCATCTGGGGCAGGAAGATTTCCCTGTGGATGAAGCCCGACGCATCCTGGGCCCGAACCGTATCATAGGCGCCACGGCCACGACGATCGAACAGGCCGTAGCAGCCTGGCAGGCCGGCGCCGACTATATTGGTTTCGGTCCGGTCTTTCCTACTGCTTCAAAAGCCAATCCGGCCTCGGTGAAAGGTCTGGAAGGATTACGGGCTGTCTGTGAAGCGGTGCCTATCCCCGTGATTGCGATTGCTGGCATCACCGTACAACGCGTGCGGCCAGTACTGGAGGCCGGAGCCTATGGCATAGCCGTGATGACCGCCATCACGACCGCCCCTGATCCCCGGGCAGCTACCGCGCAATTTCGGATGGAAATTGAATCCGTACGGCGCACGCTGAGGGAGACACGCTGAACATGAACGTCCCTTAGGCGTTAAGGATGGGCTTTTTGCAGACCAGCCGGAGTCCATATGTCCACCCGCAGGGCCATTCTGAACTGCTTCCGTCAGCATCAGCGCTTTGTGCTGACCACCCACGTCAAACCCGATGGCGATGCGATTGGCTCTCAGCTGGCATTGGGGCGGTTGCTCCAGAAGATGGGCCGTGAGGTGTACCTGATCAACAGCGATCCCCCCCCGTCCAATTTGGCCTGGATGCCTGATATTGACCAGATCGAAGTGTTCAGGGGTACGCTGACCCAACGCGAACGCATCGATCAGGCCGATGTGATCTGCGTACTCGACACAAACGCGCTGGATCGCCTGGGCGATCTGGCCTCGGCCGTCGAGGCCAGTCAGGCCCGTAAGCTGCTCATTGATCATCACACCGCTCCGGAGGATTGGTTCGATCTGCAGTACGTACGTGATACAGCCTCTTCCACCGGCGAGTTGGTCTATGAGCTCGTGCGGGCTATCGATCCCAACCTGATCGATCGTGAGCTGGCCACGGCGCTGTACGTGGCCATCATGACCGACACCGGATCGTTTCGTTTCAATACCGTGACACCGGTGGTGCATCGCATGGTAGCGGATCTGCTGGAACGTGGACAGCTCAGCACCGAGTCCATTCACAGTGCCATTTTCGATACGCGTACGCCTGAAAGCATGCGCCTGCTGGGCCTGGCGCTACGTAACCTGCAGCTTCGCTACGACGGACAGGTGGCCTACATGGTGCTTTCACGACGCATGTTCAATGAAACCGGTGCTTCAACCGAAGACACTGAAGGCTTTATCAACCACCTGCTGTCAATCCGAGGCGTCCGAGTTGCACTGCTGTTCACGGAAATTGAAAAGGGGGTTAAGATCAGCTTTCGTTCAAAAGGCGATTACCATGTCAATGCCTGGGCTCGGGCCTTTGGGGGTGGGGGGCATCGGAATGCAGCCGGCGCCTTTGTGGAAAATGCTTCCCTCGAAACGCTGGTCGAGGCCGTGGTGGCTGCTGCCTCCCGCTATCTTCCTTCGCTCAACGCATCCGCCACAAACCGCGCTTCGGGCACCCTTTCGGCGGAAGATGCGTCGTATCTTTCAGCACTCCTGCATCAGAAGTCGCAAGCATCCTCAACAGCGTCATGAAGGTCTCGGTCACAACAATCCCGCTGGACGAACTGGATATTGACCTGCTCCTGGTACCTGTTACTGAAGCAGCTGTCGAAACAACTTTGAAGGCGCTGAGCGAACAGTTTGGCCCGATCGTGCAACGTGCCGCTGCAGACTTTACCGGGGCGCCAGAGGAGATCATCTGGCTGTACCCGGAAAGTGGTCGTGCTCGACGCCTGGCGTTGCTGGGCGTGGGGCCGTCCGAACGCATTGATCTGGAACAACTGCGGCGCGTGGCCGCCCGCGGTGCCGAACTGGCTCGCGACCGTCAAGTAGTCACGGCAGCTATCGTACGTCCGCAGCTATCGATCGACCCAGAATCGGCCAGTCAAGCCCTGGTCGAAGGGTTCATGCTGGCCGCTTATCGCTTTACACGGTATAAGACGGACACAAGCAAACTGCGCGACATTGAACGGCTCGTCATCCACGAAACCAGCGACCACGAAAAGGCCAGCCGGCGGGGAGCCGAGCGTGGTCGCATTATTGCCGAATGCGTGATGACAGCCCGTGACCTGGTTAACCTGTCCCCCGACGAAAAAACCCCCACCAAGTTCGCTCGTCTGATTGAGCAGTCGGCTAAGAAGTACGGCTATGAGGCCGACGTGTGGGACAAAGCGCTGATTGAAGAAGAAGGCATGGGCGGCCTGTTGGCCGTTAACCGGGGTAGCCCGGAACCACCCACGTTCACTGTCCTGACGTGGCATCCGGAAAACGCGCTGAATGAACGGCCAGTCGTACTGGTAGGGAAGGGCGTGGTTTTTGACACAGGGGGTCTGTCGCTCAAGCCCACGAAAGACAGCATGGACTACATGAAGTCCGACATGGCCGGGGCAGCGGCCGTTGTGGGGGCTATGGAGGCGCTGGCCCGGCTCAAGATTCCCCTGTACGTTGTAGGTCTGATTCCCGCCACCGACAATCGCCCCGGTGAAAATGCTTACGTACCCGGTGAGGTGATCCGGATGCATTCGGGAAAGACCGTCGAGGTGCTCAACACCGATGCAGAAGGCCGACTGATTCTGGCCGACGCCCTGTCGTACGCGCGCACCTATCGGCCGATGCTGGTCATCGATCTGGCCACGTTGACCGGTGCCCAGGTGATCGCGCTGGGTACCGAAGTGGCTGCCGTCATGACCAATAACACAGAAGGCGCCGAAGAGCGTCTGCAGGCCATTGTCGCTGCTGGCGAACGCAGCGGCGACCGCGTCCATCCGCTACCGATGTACGATGAGTACGCTAAACTGCTGGAAAGCGACGTGGCTGATCTGAAAAACGTCGGTGGCCGTGAGGCCGGCTCCATCACGGCCGCCAAGTTTCTGGAGCACTTCGTGAGCTACCCCTGGATTCACATCGATATGGCCGGACCGGCCTTTCTTAAAGAATCCAAACCATACCGCCCCAAAGGGGGGACGGGCTTCGGTGTACGCCTCCTGGTTGAATTCCTGCGCGATTACGCTTCCCCTCGGCGTTTTTCGAGCTAAAGGTTCTGGGCTCACCGTATTGACATTTTTCGGCGAAAACAAAAGGGGTGACGGCTTCTTCAACCGTTGCCCCTTTTTGTGCTTTTGAGCAAGCCGGCACAATCCCGACGGCTACCTCTCCTGACGATCTCGATTTTTTTTGGGGCCAAGAGGTTACACGAAACGACAGGCGGTGTCTTATGAAGTGAAAGCACGTCCGGGAGACTTGCGTCCAGGGCACGTCCACGCAAGTCTCAATCACACATGGTGGGGCAGCCGGCGCGGCTCCAGCAGGAGCCGCGTCGGTTTTTTATTTGCTGGCACATTCCATGCTTCTTACAAACTTCACAACCTGCATTGCCACATGTTCGCGGCACAACCTGAACCTAAACTACTCAGTATAAAGAGCCGGACAGCTACGAAGTACTCGGGGTTATGCAATCGGCACCTGCTGTCTCCGTAATTATTGTTTCCTGGAACGCCCGCCATCTCCTTGAGCGGTGTCTGCCTTCGGTCGTCGCCACCCGTTATCCCAACTTAGAGATTATTCTGGCCGACAATGGGTCTACGGACGGCTCTTCCAGGTGGGTTGCCGCAACCTTTCCGCAGGTGCGCATCGTCCGACACCCGGAAAACTGGGCCTTCTGCCGGGGAAACAATGAAGCTATTCCCCACGCACGCGGCCAGTACATCGTGCTGCTCAACAACGACGTAGAAGTTCCTGCTGACTGGCTCTGGCCGCTGGTTCAACGCATGGAATCTGATCCGGCCATTGGCGCCGTGCAACCCAAGTTACGCCAGTACTATCAGCGTACGCACTTTGAATATGCTGGCGCGGCCGGTGGTTTTCTCGACCGATTCGGCTATCCTTTCACGCGCGGTCGGCTTTTTGACACGGTCGAACCCGATGAAGGACAGTATGACAATCCGGGACCCATCTTCTGGGCTACTGGAGCCGCCATCATGCTTCGACGCGAAGCACTGGATCAGGTAGGTTTGCTCGACGAACATTTTGTTCTGCACATGGAGGAAATTGACCTGTGCTGGCGCCTCCAACGAGCCGGTTATCGTATCGAGCTGGTGCCCGAAAGCGTCGTATATCATCTGGGAGGCAGTTCGCTTCCGCCCCACGACCCACGCAAAACTTACTACAACTTCCGCAATAGCTTGTTGCTACTGTACAAAAACCTTCCCCCTTCCGAGTGGCGCCGTATATTTCCTGCACGTGTCTTCCTCGACGTACTGGCACTGCTACGTTTTGTCCTGCTGGGTCGCTGGAAGGACGCCGCTGCCATTGTGCAGGCTTATCGGGATGCCCATCGCATGCGCTGCCACTATCAAAACCAGCGCCCTGCAAACGGCGAAGCCGTGGTGCTTCCTCCTTATCGGGGCAGCGTGGCGCTGGAGTATTTCCTGTTTCGACGCCGGCGTTTTCAGGAGCTGCCTGTGCAGCGTTTCCTCAAGCCGTGGAGGAAGTGAGACGTCGGCGCGCCGTCCGTTGCTCGTACTGCACGGCAAAGGCTATGGCGCCGAGCACCAGCAGCATCCCGACCACGGAAAGCCCGGGCGGTATCTCGGCGAACATCAGATAAGCCAGCAGTGAAGCCCCGACGGGCTCCAGTAATGAAAGCAAGCCCAGCCAGGCAGCCGGAATATATTTCACACTGTAGTTAAAGGAGCCATGTCCGAGAATCTGTGGCCCCAGCGCCATAAGACCACATAGCAGATAAAAGCGCGGACTGTAACCCCAGAGCGGCACATTCATCAACAGAGTCGGGATCAGCGCAGTCACGGCTGCAGCCAGGTACAGCGGAAAGACATAGGTCAGCCAGGAAGCCTGTTGCCGCACGACGCGTCCGATGAGCAAATACAGACTGATCAGCAGAGCACCGGCCAGCGCCAGCGCGTTGCCCAACAGAGATTGCGTGCCAGTTTCCAGTTCAGTATGATCGCCCCAGCCGATCAGGGCGGCTCCGATCACCGCTAAGCCGATGGAGGCCACCACAGGAAAGGCCAGCCGTTCGCCCAGTACCCAGAATCCCAACGCTGCCAGAAAAACCGGACTCATACAGACCAGCACAGAAGCACTGGCTACCGAGGTATAGTAAAGCGATAGGATCCATACGACAAAGTGCATGCCCAGGAAAATGCCGGCCAGTATGGTAAGTCCGGCCTTCTGGCCGAACAGACGATGGCCCCGCAGCTTAGGGAGCGCAAATGGTGCCAGCATGGCAACCGCCAGCCACGTCCGCCAGGTGGCGATGGCCAGACCGGAAGCCTCTTCGCCAGCCCAACGTACCAGAATCGGGCTGACTGAGAAGCTGAGCAATCCCAGCGCCAGGATTGGATAAACGCGAAAGGGTATGTGCCGGTTGGCCATGTGTTGTCGGCCCTTAGCGCAACCGATCCATTGACCGGATCAGTGCAATGTCACGCTCAATACCCCGACGGGCCAGCCACAACAGCAGATAAGCCAGCACAGGCAACCCGATCCATAGCACACGATCCCACAGGACACCTTCCTCGGTACGTATCGCCAGCGTACCATCCAGGTACATCCCGCCAACATACAGAAGGGCAAGCAACAGCACCCCTATCTGTGCGAGCACAACCAGCGTACGCTGGCGCTCCAGCTGCTGATACTGGAAAATAAGTACAATGGACACAGCACCTAATAGCACAGCCAGCCCACGCGCAACCGGGCCAATCCAGGCATGAGACGTTGGCTCCAGCAACTGCCAGGGTGCCTGTGCCAGTCCCATCCAGAAGAGCGACAGGCCCGCCAGTAGCAGGTAAAGCGATTGAATACGCTGAATCATGGCTGTTGCTGCACAGAAAAGCCCCGCGCTACGCAGGGCTTCCTATGTGATTTTTCACCTTCAAAAGCGCATGTTATGAGGCCGGCGCCTCTGGTCGCGCTGAATAGTTGATGCGCAGCGTCCCTGCTTCCCGAAGCTCCTGCTGCACATCATAGACCAGCTTCATCCTGGCGTCCTGATCGATACGAAGCGACACGATCAGCTTGGGCTGTTCCAGCAGCTTGTTGTACATGATCGTACGAATCAAGGTAAGATCATCGATCAGCGCATCATCGATCTGGACGCGGGTTTCGCCCAGTCGGCCGTCGGGCATCTTGCGAGGACCGATATAAATGTAAGAAAGCAGGCGCTTCTGGTCGATCTTTGTGAGCGCTTCGGCCCGAGGCAGGAGTGTGCGTACCTGCACAGTTGTCTCCCGCAAAACCGTGCTGACCATAAAAAAGATCAGCAGCATAAAGATAATATCCGGGAGCGAAGCTGTCGGAATACCCTGCCTGGTTTCCGCCTTCTTTTTAAAGTGTTGCGAGGCCATGGTCTCGGATCGATGCTTAGCAGTCCGGTTCGGCTACTGAAATCTGGGCCGGAATGATCTTGCGAATCTGGTTCTCATCATCCGGTCCCAGCGTAGCCCGATAGGCATTGTAGTTAGGATAACCCAGTTTGCGGGCTTCGGCATCCCAGAGCTCGAAATAGGCCATCCAGACCTCATCAAGCACCTGGATATAGGTATTGTAAGAGGTTTCGCAATCTGTTTTGATCGAAACAACAGCTTTTTGTGGACTCTCTGCGTAGTTGGGATCAACGCCGTTGTTCGTAATATGCTTTTTCACCTCCGCGCGGATCTGCTGCACCGAAGCCAGCTCATCTTCGATCAGTACCTGGCCCTGGGCATTAACCAGGATCTTAAGCATGTTGCGTTCCCGCACCGGCGGCGGCTCCTGATCTTCCTCCAGCTTGGGCGGTAGTGTCATCCCGATACCCGTATCCACATCAATGGTGGTGGTCACCAGGAAGAAAATCAGAAGCAGGAACGCAATATCAGCCATCGAAGCCGTTGGAATCTCGGCCTCCTGACGTTTTTTCTTCTTTAGCAGCCCCGCCATGATCTATCGCCGGTTTAGAAGGTAAACATACTCCGCAGCCCCGAAAGCAGCAGCGAGACCACGGTGAGCCCGAACATAACCAGCACCGTAATCACACCGGCCTGCGCCCAGCTTCCCACCGAGAACCCCAGCACCACCATGAGCAACAGCGGCAATGCCACAATCAGCATAGATACTGGGCTGATTTTGCCATAGGTAAGGTTGCGCAGGCCAAAAATTACCTGAGCGATCAGTCCCAGCCCCAGCAGAATCAGGGCCGCCCAGATGGAGAAAGGAACAATGTTTTCCATATTTACGCGTTTGCTTTTGCTTCCAAAAAGTTCCGCTCAGCTTCAGGACTGTTTGGGGGCTTCAGCCTTCTCCTCAGAAGCCGTCAGCGGACGCCCGGCCTGCATCAACACCAGCGAGTCGATCAGCTCGATCGACGCCTCCTCCATGTCCACTACGATCCGGTCGATTTTCGAGACCGCATAGTTGTAGAAGAACTGTAGAATGATAGCGGTAATCAGACCGAAGACCGTGGTCAACAAGGCCACCTTGATACCACCGGCCACCAGACTGGGCGAGATGTCACCGGCCTGCTCAATAGCATCAAAGGCCTGCACCATGCCCACGACCGTTCCCAGGAAGCCGAACATCGGGGCTAACGAAATAAACAGTGACAGCCAGACCAACCCACGCTCCAGAAAGCTCATCTCAATCGAGCCATACGAAACAATGGCCTTCTCGACCGCCTCGATGCCCTCATCGGCTCGCAATAGACCAGCCTGGAAGACCGAAGCCACAGGCCCCCGCGTCTTGGCACAAATCTCTTCGGCCGCCTGAACTCCTCCTTCCTCCAGCGCTTTCTTGACCTGAAGAATAAACTTACGCGTATTAATGTCGGCCAGATTTAGTGTGATGATACGTTCGAAGGCGATGGCCAGACCAATAATCAGCGAAACCAGGACCGGCCACATGAAGTCGCCGCCTTCGTTAAAGCGCTGGACCAGTACATTAATAAATCCTTCGTCTCCGGCGGCAGCCTGAGGCAGCATCAGCAGCAGGCTCAGCAGTTCCATGGACGGTTTCCTCCTTCGTTCTGGTTTGTGCTACACACTCTAATAAATAATGCGGGCTTTAAGCCGCCCGGCGTGCAACGTGGGGCATATTACCGAATTTCTTCCGCAGAGTCAATCCCGTGAATCCCGTAAACGTTCCCAATCCAGAACAACAGCCCTTCTCCTAAACGCAACGCTCGGTGCCACAGTGATTCTATAGAGAGATAAACGGAACAACCCGCAAGGACCCAATAACCGAACGGCCCGTGCTGCCCTCCAGCATGCCTGACTATTCTCTGTCGGTCTCCCTGCGATCCTCACGAAAACATAAAACAACTGCCTGACCTCGTCGGCATCCAGATGGAAACCATTTTCTTCCAAAAAATTACGAAATGCCTACCCTAAAGAACTGTTGAGACGATACACTTTCACAGAAGTTTCTCCACGACGGGCCACCGCCGTTGCAATGCGGCGCCGTACCCCTCAAATTGGACAAAACAGGGCACCAGTTCCGGCATCATACTGCCTGCACCAGCAGGAAAGTATATCCAACGGTATCAGGCAGTCTGACGGAATACCTCCTGTCTCCAGACATTACGAGACCGCTGTCCGTGTCGTAGCAAAGCGCATCCGATACCTTGGCAGCATTGCCTCAACATACTGTGTGGCGCCCAGGCAGCGCAGCTTCAGTGCGCCGTGTACTTATCCTGTCACGCTCCCTACTCTGATAGCTTGCCGAATCAGGGATCCAAACGGGCACGCCTGAAAGGCACGCCGTCACGGAGCAGAAACGCCCCTACGTCCACCAACATACTCAAGCCGTAGCCCAGAAACCGACGTATGAACTTGTCGTAGGCGTTCGGTCATGTATCAAGACCTGTATGCCTACCTTGCCTAATCCTGTAAAGATTCGGCTTGGCTTTACCAGAAGCCCGCTGTAACTTGTGTACGGGAGCCGTATAAGACCTATGCAGAATCGAGACGTAGCCCGCCTGTTGCGCGAAACAGCCCGTTTGCTGGAGCTCCGTGGCGATAACCCTTTCCGTGTGCGTGCCTATGAACAGGCTGCCGCGGCAATCGAACAGCTGGATGAGCCCATTGTCGAGCGGATACGCCAGGGCACATTGACCGAGTTACCCGGTGTCGGACGTGGGCTGGCCACCCAGATTCAGGAGCTGGTTGCACGGGGTACTTCGGAGCTACTGGAGCGTCTCCACCAGGAGCTTCCTCCGGGGCTTCTGGAATTGCTCACGTTAAAAGGGCTTGGACCGCAGCGGGTACGTCAGCTCTGGCAGAAGCTGCACATCACTTCGCTGGATGATCTGGAGACAGCATTACAGGACGGTCGCCTTCATCAGCTCAAAGGTTTTGGTCCTCGTCTACGTGAGCGACTACGGGAGGAACTGACCCGCCGCCGGCGCTACCGCACGCTTCGGCTGCTGGCGCAGGCGTTTCCTGTGGCCGAAGCGCTCTGCGAACAAATACGACAGCAGCCAGGCGTTCAACGTGTTGCGCTGGCCGGAGCTGTTCGGCGTATGCTGGAAGTGGTAGATCGCATCGAACTGGTAGTCGTTGCACCACCGGAAGCCCTGCAGCGGGTACTTTCGCTCCCGCAACAGCGATCCGGGCCACACGGTGAGCTATTGTTGGAAGGCACGTTGCCGGATGGCTTTCCTCTCCGCCTGGTCGTGGCCTCCCCGGAATCCTTTGGTACCATCCTCTGGTGGTACACCGGATCGGAAGCGCACTGTCAGGCCTTCCTGCAGGCGTATGGTCCTCCAGCGTCCTGTTCGGAGGAAGCGGTGCTGTACAAACGCGTGGGCCTGCCCCTGATTCCTCCCGAGCTACGTGAAGGGTATGGTGAGTTGGAAGCTGCTGCGCGTCATGCGCTCCCTCCGCTGATCACCCAACAAGATCTCCAGGGTATTCTGCACAACCATTCCACCTATAGTGACGGTCACCATACCCTCCGCGAAATGGCTGAAGCCGCACGCAGCCGGGGCTATCGCTATTTTGGCATTGGCGATCACAGCCGGTCGCTTACCATTGCCCACGGTCTCTCCGTTGCGGAAGTACACCGTCAGCAAGAAGAAATCCGTGCGTTAAATGAGAAGCTGGCCGCCTATAACTTTCGCATCCTAAGTGGCACTGAATGCGACATTCTCCCCGACGGATCGCTGGATTACCCCGACGACGTACTGGCGCGCTTCGACTATGTGGTGGCCAGCGTACACACCCAGCTGGAAATGGATGAAAAAACAGCCACGGAACGCATACTACAGGCGCTTCGCCATCCGTACGTCACGATTCTGGGCCACCCGACAGGCCGTTTGCTGCTTCGACGTGAAGGCTATCCACTGGACTGGGCCCGTATCATTGATGCCTGTGTCACCTACCGCGTAGCTATTGAGCTCAATGCCAATCCCCAGCGTCTTGATATCGACTGGCGACGCATCCGTGCGGCAACCACCGCGGGCATCCCCATCGTGATCAACCCGGATGCTCACGCCATTGAGGAACTGGACTACGTGCGCTGGGGGGTGGCCGTCGCCCGCAAAGGATGGCTCTCCCCCGACGCTTGCCTGAACACCCGGGAGCTGGACGACCTGGAGGCCTGGTTCCAACAACGTCGTACCTCCGGCTAAAATGAGGCGCCTCCTGTTTCTACTCATCCTTGTGCTACTGGGCCTGCTGATGATATTCAGTGGGTATCGCTATCTCGTCCAGGCTGTCCGGCACCCTCCTTCGGAGCGCATCATTGCCGGCCTTCAAGCACCCGTTACGCTTCAGATACTTCCCGGTCATCTGGTCAGCATCCAGGCGGCTCACCTGGATGATGCACTGACGGCCCTGGGCTATGCACATGGTCTCTGGCACAGCTGGCCACTGCTCCTCTGGCGTCAGGCAGCACTGGGCCGCCAGAGCGAATGGTTTGGTCCTTTCACTGTACTACTTGATAGCCTGGTGCATGCTCTGCTACTACCCGAACAATCCCGAACAGCTTATGAACAGCTACCGCCACACGCTCGTCACCACCTGCTCGCCTACACACAGGGACTTCAAGCCGCCCTTCAAGAACGATCGACCACTCTCCGGGATGAACAGGTTCTGCTTAACATTCCCATTGAATCCTGGCAACCATGGCACAGCCTGGCCATCGAGCGGTTGCTGGCCCTGCTGATGCTGCCGCGTTCTATGGATGACGTCCTCCCCGGACTATCAGCACTTCGCTCCTGGCTGCATCTCTACGGCTTCCATCACAGTATGGCCTGGGTACGGTCAACCCCTGATGGGGCCCTCCGATGCTACATGCGTTACGTCTACGGCGATCTGGCCCTCCCCTTTTTCCAGGAAGTGCTGATCATATTGCCAGACGACACCCTCCGCCTTGTAACCATTCCAGGCACGCTGCTCTTTCTCGCCGGCCAGACCAGTCAACATACCTGGTATCTGTTACCAACCTCTCAGCCAGCCACCTTGGAAAGGCGTCCCCGAACGGCCCTTTCATTACAGCTCGTTTATACGCGTTTTCGCCTACCCGATGGCAGCGAACGCCTACTGCAACGTGCGCGGGATGGCGAGGCCCTGGTTCTTGCAGAACCCGGGCCGAACACCGTGCTACTGCTTCGATGGGCCGGATTGACCCCCGTCAGCGACCTGCCGGCCTGGCTCGCACTGCTATCGAATCATGTCCCCACGCTTCGGCTGTTTAAAGGCGAAGGGATCCGGCTTACAGCCGATGGTCGCTGGCACCTCCTCGGACAGCCTCCGATTGTTGAACCCCTGCACAATGGTATTCTGATTGGCCAGACCTCCTGGCATCAATGGATCGCCCACCGCCTCCGTGATCTTCCCCCGACATCTGCACTTCCGGACGATGCATACAGCAGCTGGGCCCATCAGCAGCTGGCAACGCTACTTCCCCTGTTGGATCCCCAGACTTTTACGGATACGCTGTCTTATGAAGCCTATACGCTGCTCCGCAACTGGGATGCTACGTACAATGCGGCCAGCCTGGGTGCTACCATCTTCGATTACTGGATCAGCCGCTACCTGGAATCCGGTGGCCTACTGCCCTTACCCACCTCGCCGGATCCGCTACGGGCACCCTATGTCCAGACCCTGCGAGCCGCCTTCCATGCAGCCGTTGATACACTGGCGCGTCGTCTGGGCCCAGACCTCAACCTGTGGCGCTGGGAGCGTGCCCACCCTCGGCGACTGGCTTTTCCGGTGTGGTCGCACCTTACTCGTCTTCCTGCCGCTGCTCGTTATGCCCCCCTGTTGTTGCCCGGCACCGGCCATCCGTCCACCCTTTCATGGGGAGGATCCCCGTTGCTCCGCGAACGACCGGCTCCAGCGCTCTGGGAGGGTTGGACGACCCTTTCCGATACAGCGGTTTTCTCTGTGCGTCGCTTATGGCTTGAGATCGATCGGTTTATGGCACGCTATCGCCTCCCTACGCAGCCATCGACACTCCCCCTGCACCCAACCCCGCCGCTCCGCAGCATACGCCTGATTCCGCGTTGAGCACGCTCAAACGCCGATCGCTTCCAGCGCCAGTCCGATCGTCTGCAACTGGAGCCGAATGGCGACCGACAGGGGCAATGCCCGAAGTCCGAACAGACGCCGCAGTTCGTCCAGCGGTTGCCCCTTTGCCGCACGCAGGCGAAGCGCTGGCAGCTGCTCCCGTAATTCCAGATAGGCAACAGGCACACCCGGCGGTGAAGGCCGATGCCGCACCACAAACAACGGGAGCTCAGTCACCAGGCAAAGCGGATCCCCCCCCAGACTACGCACAAACTCCATTGAGCTCATCCGAAAGTGCGCAGCCGTCTGCGCATCGCCCTGTGCCAGAAAGAACGTGCGCATGGCTTCACCTTCGGGCGTGGTCATAAAGCCAGGCCCCAGGTAGAAAAACCCTTTTTCTCCCTTACGATTATGGTCGTGCAGTTCGAGGCCGGCTGCACGGACCACTTCGGTAAAGGCCTGTTGGAGCGTCTCGGTACGAAAGGACCAGTGGCGCTCAACAAGCAGCAAGGCGCCTTCGGCAAAACCCATGCTATGCAGGTTAAGGTACAGGTCGAAAGGAGCATATGCCTCCAGAAAGCTGGCAATGGCCCGGTTTTCGGCTCGAAGATCGGGATAGCCAAACTCCAGGTCCCGTCCCGGAAGCTCTCGCACGACCCCGGTCAGGTAAGCCTCCAGCGATGGCCACCGTCCGGTCCAGCTTCGGTTGCGGACCTCGCCATCTGGGTTGACATGGGGCAGTATGACAAAACGGACGCGCTCCAGTAACGACTGTAAGAGGTCGGACCGTCGCACGCCTTCCGTGATCAACCAGCGCAACGTTTCGGGTCCCACCGGCTCATCGGCATGCGCCCCGGCCAACAACAACACCGATCGCCGGCCCTGTCCCATCACCACGGCGTCCAGCGGTCGTCCTTCTTCACTCTGGCCAATCTGGTGGAAGGTAGCCAGACCGTCACTGGACTGGCAGGCCTGCTCCATCTCTGCACGCACCATCTCCTGTGTCCGAAATACGGGTGCCGCTTCTTCTGGAAGCAGTGCGGCCAGCCGATCTGCCCACCGCATAGTTTTCATCGACTATCGTGCCTTGTCCAGCTTTTCATCCAGCCCGGAGAAACGTTCCACCAGCTTACGCGCTTCGGGTGCTCGGGCCACGACAAAATCCCAGGTGGCTGGCACCACTGCAGCTATCGGCTCATACAGCGGAGAGGCGCGCCGGGTGGCCGGCTCGGGCAGGTCGAACACACGCAGCACCAGAAATAGCAGGCTCAGAAGCAGTACCGCCTTGAATCCCCCCACCAGCGCCCCCAGCAATCGATTGAGCAGCGATAACTTGATAGCTCCCAGCAAGGCCTCAGTGGCTCGAATAGCCAGCCATACGCCTACCTGCACGGCCAGAAACACCAGCATAAACCCAAGAAGCGGCCCCACCCGGGGCGACAGGCTCAAACTGGTGACCACCAGTTTTCCAACCGGCTCCATAGAAGAAATGCCTACCACAATGGCTAACCCAAACCCCACGATGCTGGCCACCTGGCGCACACCGCCGGTTGCAAACCCGCGCGCCATGCCCAGCCCGATCAACGCCAGCATGAACCAGTCGAGTGGCGTTAGTGCGGTCATGAAGCTGATTCGCGCTGAGTTAGTAGCTCCCGAGCCAGCTCACTGACGCGACGTCCGTCGGCCTGTCCACGCATACGTGCCATCGCCTCCTTCATTACACGTCCCATGTCACGTACCGAACGGGCTCCCACCGATACGATAATTTCTTCCAGAACGTTGCGGATCTCTTCATCACTGAGCTGGCGTGGCAGGTATGCTTCGATGACCTTTAACTCTTCGGTTTCCTTCTGCACCAGATCGTCCCGCCCCGCCGCACGGAACTGTTCGATGGCTTCGCGGCGACGTTTGGCTTCTTTCTGCAATACTTCCAGCTCCTGTTCGGGGGTCAGCGTAGCCTTTCCCCCTTTGCGTTCAGCGATTTCCCGTTCCATCAGAGCAGCCCGCAGGGCCCGAATCGTGCGCAACCGCACCGCATCGCGCGCCCGCATGGCCGCCTTCAGGTCTTCGGTCAAGCGTTCTTTCAACGACATAGCCTGCTTCTATGGATGTCGAAAGGATCTACGTAAAAAATACGCATTCTTTTTGTTTGCGGTAGCCTGTTCAATAAAAGATCAGCCGCAAAGCTGCCACCCCCAGTCCCAGCTGCGCAATGCCCAGCGCAATGCCGGCTCGAAGATCGAGTGCCCGGATACGCGGACGTAGAGCTGGATCGCCGGTCTCCTCATAGCGGGCATAGAGTCGGTCTGCCTGAAATTTGTAATGAATAGAGACGGCGGTTGCCACCACGGCCACACCAAGCGCAGCATATGTCATCCAGTGTCGGCGACGTACGGTGGGCGTCCAGGGTTGCACCTCGTAAACAGGCCGCTTCAGGGGTTGCAGGTAGACCCGATGTCGGTTCCATATCTGCTGTCCGGGCCAGAGGGCAACCGGGGCATAGCCGGACCGAACCAAATAGAGCGTATCTCGTAGCGGAGCTTCGAAAGCCCTCCAGAAGGGCGTTTCGCCCAGTAGTTGTTGACGTTCAGACGGCCCTATGAAAATACGAGCGCCCGAAGGCACCGACTCGATCCGGTAGTGGTATCGGAAAGTCACCCTGATTTGAAGCGTGTCGGCCGTGGTGTCTGGCAACATGACCGTACGGGCTGGAATGGTCCAGGTGTCGCCTTCGGGTGGCACCACACGCAACATGCGTTTGCCTGCAGGCAGCCGAAAGATGTGGTAGCGCGCCGGTCCCAGCAACACTGAATCGGCATAGACCAGCACTTCCGGCCAGTTTGTGCTGAGCACAACGACCGGTTGCGTCTGGCCTGAGAGTGCCAGCCAACACGTAAGGCTCAGGCTAAGGAGGTGTAGCCACTTCATGGTTGGTTTGCAACAGATAAACCTGTCGGGGACGCGTCAAAACGACCAATCCGAAAGCCGATCTCTTTAGATCAAGCACCCCTCCTTTCAGCCTGGTTTCCCAGCGCAGGACGCCGGTAGTCAGCTCCAGCGCTACCAGACGCCCGTGCAGGTCCCCTACGTAGAGCACCCTGGCCGTTGTATCGGCGGTCGGCGCTGCCTTTATCGCTACCCCTCCGGAAAACGACCAGCGTGGCGTTCCGGAGCCAAGTGACCGAGCGCGCACAGCGCCGTCACTTCCGGCCACATATACGGTCTGTCTGACGACCACGGGCGTTGTGAGCTGGATGGAGGTGTCGGGCAGCGCCAAGGTCCAGTCCACCGTGCCCGAGGTAGCCTGCAGCGCTACCAGTCGGCCCCGTGTGGTAGGCAGAAGCACCCGATCGTCAACCGGAAGCGGATCGGCATACACAGGCCAGTATTGTTGCTGCCAGCGCAACCGGCCTGTTTCGGTCTCCAGCGCTACAACCCGTCCCCGTTTGTCGGCTATCACCAGCAGATTGCCTACCCGGACCGGCCGTACGCGCACGCCTTCCAGCCCGGTTACCTCGGGCTCCTGCACCCAGCGCGCTCGTCCGTTTCGCACATTCAACGCATACACCCGTCCCCACCGCTCGGCCACATACACGACGTCGCCCTCCAGCGTCAGGCTGGCCTCCACGCCATTACCTACGTGACGCCAGACGATCCGGCGGCGATACAGGTCGTAGGCCACTACTGAAGCTCCATCAAGAGCGACTGGTACGACAAGTACTGCCCCATACAGCACCGGCGCTCCCAGTAGGTCTCGCCCGGCGTCAAGCACTCCACGTCGACGGCCTGTGGGAAGTTCAAACGCATACACATCGCCCTTTCGATTGGTGACCAGCAGGAGGCGGCCGGCCACAAACGCCCGGGCCGGTGCAGCCTCAACACCACGCTGCCAGCGTATCCCCAACGGAGGCGCAATCGTCCATCGTGCTGCTGCCGGTAGCGCCAGCATCCCTTCGGATACCTGCAACGAGCGACAACCGCCTTCTGCAAGCAATACGGCCAGTCCGATCGGCCACCACAACCAGTGTTTCAAAAATCCCATCCAAAGAAAAACTGACGGAAAAACCGTTCGCGATCTCGAAAGCCCTTGCGGTAACGATAGCCCATATCGTAACGCAATACTAACCCGCCCAGCAGATTTAGCCGGAAACCCAGGCCAATGGCACCGATCGTTTCCCCGGTGTAAAGTTGGGGCTCTCGACGATCGTAGCGATCGTTCCACACATGGGCGGCATCGAAGAACAATGCCCCCCGCAGGTTAGCAATACCAAACGGTGCCAGCAGTGGCATGTACAGTGAAGGAGCTTCCAGGATCGGAAAGCGCAGCTCGTGCGAGGTAAACCAGAGCTTACGCCCTCGTACGTTAAACAGCGGAAAGCCACGCAGATCCCAGCTCCCTCCCAGAAACCACAGCCGTGCTTCCCGCCCTTCATTGAAGCGCAGCAGCCCCCATGAGGCCAGCGTGACATTGCGCGTCAGACGCAGATAGTGGCGCACATCCAGGCTCAGCGTGTAGTAACTGACGTTGGCATAGCGCAGGTCGGTGGTATACCCCAGCGTCAGATTGGCCCGCCACCCCGCGACCGGTCCGTTGGCGCCGTAGAGTGCATGGTCATGCACAAAGGCCAGCGCATTCGACAGGAGGAGGGCCCGACGTCGGATACCTCGGATGGCTACGCGTTTGTCGCTCCAGGCCAGTGCTGTATGCAGCTCAAGACGCCGAAAGGTAGAAAGTGGATAGCTCAGCGCTCCGTAGGTGCCCACCAGTTCTTCCCAGAGCAGCGGATACTCGGCGGCGGCATCTGGATCGGTCAGGTCAAAACGCAGGCCGGCAAACCGATAGATTCCGTAGCCAACATTTGTGCGACGGTGGAGCTGCACGCGGGAGATGGCCACGTTCAACCCTTTGAGCAGCTCGCCACTTCCTCGACCCGTGTGAAAAACCGTCACGTACCATCGATCGTCACCCAGTAGATCTGAAAAAGCCAGCATGGCACCGCCCGTCGTACCCCAGAGCGCGCTCTGGCTGATACTAATGCCGCCATAGGCTATATCCAGACTGTAACGTCGATGGTAAGGTCGGCGCCGAACACCGCTCTCGGTCGAAAGACGTCCTGGCTGCCAGGGGGGATGGCTGCCCAGCAATGCCAGCGTGGCTTGCTGATACGGACGGACCAGGCGCTCGGCCACATTCGGGATATGGCGAATGGTGAACCGATAGTGCTCAAATGCACTGAAAAGCAGGTGTCCGTCAGACGTCCACACCGGATCGAAGGCGGCGGTGGCCAGATTGGTCAATCGGTAAAGGCGCCGCACCGGTGGCCCGACAGCCTGTGAACCCGTCTCGGGATAGATGGTCGCTACCGGACGGACGGGCAGCCGGGGGGTCACTTCGACCGCCCAGATGTTCTGTGGGCTAAAGCGACCGTCAGCCGTCATCACCGTACTGGCAAACACGACGTAACGGCCATCTGGGCTCCATCGGGGCTCCTGATCGCGCCGCCATCCGTCGGTAAGCTGACGTATCTGTCCCGTACTGAAGTCATAGAGAAACAGATTCATGCCATAATGCGCACCCCAGGCGGTACGATCCGAGGCAAACACCAGCAGGCGTCCATCCGGACTCCACGCGGGATCACGATCATCGTAAAGATCGCGCGTGAGCCGCTCAAGCTGGCCACTCGCGGTATCCAGCACATAAAGATCGATCCATCCACCGTCATCGATCGCACTGAAAGCCAGCCGCTTGCCGTCCGGACTCCATGTCGGACTGTAGAGCGCTACCAGTTGGGCAAACCGGTACGTGCTGACCAGCGCTTCCCGTTCCAGGTCGTACAGATGCAATGCATCTCCTGCACCACTCCGAGTCGTAAAGGCCAGAACGCCCGCCGACGACACGTCCATGCGATCTTCCAGCAAGCTCACCGATTCAAAGCGTTCGCTCCGGCCGATATGAATCAGCGCCCGCGGCGTACCTGTTGGTCGATAGGTCGCATCAACCGGAATCGCATACAGGCTGGTGTAGGTACCCTCGTTACCCAGGTAGTATACAAACCGCTGGCCATCACGCCGTCGGTAAACGACCGGTTTTGTGCTGAATCCCCGTGCCACGACCGCTCGGGAAGCCAGTGAAGGAAGCGTTCGATGCGGCAGCATCGGCAGATAGCGCCGCTGCAACCAGCGCGCCCAGCGATCTGATATCCTGTAGAAATCTTCGCCCAGCACGTGCTCCATCACACGCCGAAAGTCACGGTCAATCCAGAATTGCTCGATCAACTCCAGGAGTTTTTCCTCGCCGTAGGTCTCGGCAATGAAATGGCAAAGCGCCTCCCCCTCTTTGTACATGAGAAAGGTGCCATAGGTGCGGTACATGTTTTCCAGGGGTACCAGGTAGTTCGCATAGAGCGCATCCCGCAAGATCATCTCGTGCCGGTCGTCGGGTGGTCCCGACCAGTACTCAGCCAGCCCTTCGGTGAACCACAGGGGCAGATAGCGATCGGGAGGCATCCGATGATCACGCAACACCTGCAGCGCCCGATGGAACGTAAACACGTGGACGAGTTCGTGCCAGATCACGCGCCGAAAACGATAGAGATTCCCGCTGGCCGGGATCACCACCCGCCCTTTGATCAGCTCGAAAAAGCCCGCCACGCCCTCCGGGATGAAGCCCGGTATCGTGTTTGTCTGTTGGAAATGATAAGGTGCCGCATAAAAAATAATCGGTATGCGTTGTGGCAGGACATGGTTAAAGCGCTGCTGAAGTATGCGATAAGCCTCCTCAGCAAAATAGGCCCCATGCTCGGCCAGGGCCTGCATCCGGGGATAATAGTAGATGTCAAAGTGCTCCGTCTGCAACACATGCCAGTCAAAGCGCTCGTACTGGATCTTGTTTTTTCCGAAATGTGCCTCATAGAATTGAGCTGACGCGTTCAATGGCGCCAGCACACACAATCCTAACCCCACCAGCAATACGCGCATGGTGCCCGATGCCCACAGATGCCTCCGGTTGCTGCCTTCATCATCTGTTCACAGGCTACGCTGGTCAACAGCAACCGTTCCGGCCAGTCCCGCATATCCCCATGCTCCCATAGACCACGGCTCGTGCTGCTGGCTCAGCCCGACGGTTACGGACTCAACACATGCGCTTACATATTTCGGCGATACTCACCGCCTACTTCGAACAGGGCCTGGGTGATCTGGCCCAGCGAGCAGTAGCGCACGGTCTCCATCAACTCGGCGAAGACATTCTCACCCCGACGGGCTACCTGCTGGAGGCGTTCCAGCATACGCGGTGCCCGATGCGCATGGCGTCGCTGGAAGGCCCGCAGACTTTCGAGCTGATGCCGCTTTTCTGCTTCGTGCGAGCGCATCAGGGCCGTGGGTGCGTCATGCGACTCACCGTTTTTCGGCAGAAACGTATTCACCCCAATGATCGGCAGCTCACCGCTATGCTTTTTGCGCTCATACAACAGGGATTCTTCCTGAATCTTGCCGCGCTGATACATCGACTCCATCGCTCCGAGTACGCCGCCGCGGCGGTCGAGCCGTTCGAACTCTTGCAGTACTGCCTCTTCGACCAGATCGGTCAATTCTTCGATGATAAAGCTCCCCTGCAGCGGGTTTTCATTCTTTGCCAGCCCGAGCTCCTTGTTGATGATGAGCTGAATGGCGATGGCGCGGCGTACACTTTCTTCCGTCGGCGTCGTGATGGCTTCATCGTAAGCATTGGTGTGTAGTGAGTTGCAGTTATCGTAGATGGCCATCAGTGCCTGTAGGGTCGTGCGAATATCGTTGAAGGCAATCTCTTTGGCGTGCAGACTGCGTCCGGAAGTCTGAATATGGTACTTGAGCTTCTGACTGCGCTCATTGGCACCGTAGCGGTCGCGCATCGCCACTGCCCAGATACGCCGGGCAACCCGTCCGATCACGCTGTATTCCGGATCCATGCCGTTTGAGAAGAAGAAGGACAGGTTCGGCGCAAAGTCGTCGATATGCATGCCCCGGCTCAGGTAGTATTCCACATAGGTGAAGCCGTTGGCCAATGTCAGGGCCAACTGCGTGATTGGATTGGCGCCAGCTTCGGCAATGTGGTAGCCTGAAATGGAAACCGAATAGAAGTTACGGATCTTGTGATCGATAAAATACTGTTGCACGTCGCCCATCAGACGCAGGGCAAACTCGGTCGAAAAAATGCAGGTATTCTGCGCCTGATCCTCTTTCAGGATATCGGCCTGCACGGTGCCTCGTACCACGGAGAGCGCCCGGGCTTTGATGTTCTCGTAAGTTTCTCGGTCAAGCAGTCCCCATTCGACTAACTCTGCACCATTGGTGCCCAGCAGGCCCAGTCCCGTGCCATCGTGCGTAGGGGGCAGGCTATCGAGGCGTCCCTGCGGGCCAAAGGGCACGTAACGCGGGCGGTCGTCGCCCAGCCGCTCGGCAAGGACCCGTTCGACCTCTTCCCAGCGCCCGATCTCTCGCAGGTAATACTCCACCTGCTGATCAATGGCTGTGTTCAAGAACATAGCCAGGATCATAGGCGCCGGTCCGTTGATGGTCATCGACACGCTCGTTTTCGGATCACACAGGTTAAAGCCCGAATAGAGCTTCTTCATATCGTCGAGCGTGCAGATCGAGACACCGGCGTTGCCGATTTTACCATAGATATCCGGGCGCTCATCCGGATCACGTCCGTAGAGTGTGACAGAGTCGAAGGCGGTTGACAGGCGCTTGGCTGCCATGCCTTCGGAAATGTAGTGGAAGCGACGGTTGGTACGCTCGGGCGTCCCCTCGCCCGCAAACATGCGCGTCGGTTCCTCTTCCGTACGTTTGAAGGGGTATACACCGGCCGTATAGGGAAAGTAGCCAGGCAGATTCTCCAGCAGCGCAAAGCGCAGGCGTTCGCCCGGGTCTTCATAGCGCGGAAGTGCTACCCGCGGCACCCGGGTGCCAGCCAGCGACGTGTGATAAAGCGGTGTAGAGATCTCCCTGTCACGTACCTTATAGGTGAACGTCTCCTGGCGGTAGCGTTCGGCCGTCGCATCCCATTCCTCCAGAATGCGCTTGCAACGGGCATCAAGCTTGTCCCACCAGTGGCGAATCATCTGATCCAACCGCTCCAGCAGCACCTCTCGGTCCTCAGGCGCCCAGTGTTCTACCTGGCGCCGGGCCCCTACCGCCTCCCCCCACTTTCGGGCATAGGCTACCTGTGCTTCGACCCACTTTCGATAGTTACGACAGGTCTCAACAATTTCGCCCAGGTAGCGCTCTCGCTTCGGAGGAATGATGGCCAGTTTTTCGGGATCCACCTCGGGAAGTTCATCCGGCTTAAACAGGCGAGAGGTCCTTCCAAAGCGAAAACGTTCGTTGAGCAGCTCAAGCAGTGCCAGGTAGAGGCGTGTCGTGCCTGGATCGTTAAAATGCGAGGCCATGGTCGGGAAGACCGGCATGGCCTCCAGCGGCTGATCGAAGGCGCCCCGGTTGCGCTGTACCTGTTTGCGAATATCCCGCAGGGCATCCTGGCTGCCTCGTTTTTCGAACTTATTCAGCACAATCAGATCTGCCAGATCCAGCATGTCGATTTTTTCGAGCTGGGTCGAGGCACCGTAGTCCTGCGTCATCACATAGAGGGTTACGTCGGCTAGATCTACAATTTCCGTATCGCTCTGGCCAATACCAGCCGTCTCGATAAAGATCAAATCGAAGCCGGCCGCCCGGCACACTTCGATCGCCTCCTTCAGCGACTCGGAGATGGACCGATGGGCCCGGCGCGTAGCGAATGAGCGCATGTAAACACGGTCGCCGTGCTCGCCGTAGAGTGCATTCATGCGGATGCGGTCGCCCAGTAGCGCCCCTCCTGTACGTCGCCGTGTAGGATCGACCGAAAGCACCGCAATGTGGAGATCCTCAAAGTCGTTCAAAAAGCGACGAATCAGCTCATCGGTCAGCGTCGATTTGCCGGCGCCGCCGGTACCCGTGATGCCCACCACCGGAGCCGTACGCACTTCGGCAGCCGGCACCCCATCCCCTCCGGCCGGCTCAGGAATCAGATGGGCCGGTACATGCTCCAGCAGCCGCGATTCGATTGCTGTCAGCACGCGGGCCAGCGCTTTTTTGTCGCGCTGCCGGACGCGTTCCCATGCCTCCTCCTCAAGCTGGCGCACCGTTGGGAAGTCGCACTGTTCCAGCATGTAGTTGACCATCCCCTGCAACCCCATGCGCAGCCCGTCTTCCGGCGAAAAGATCTTGCAGACACCATAGGCTTCCAGCTCTCGGATTTCCTCGGGCACGATCACGCCACCGCCCCCACCGAAGACTTTGATGTGCGCAGCACCCCGCTCACGCAACAGGTCAATCATGTATTTAAAGAACTCCATATGTCCGCCCTGGTAGCTCGAGACCGCTATCCCCTGCACATCCTCCTGAATGGCCGTCTCGACAATCTCATGTACGGAACGGTTATGCCCCAGGTGAATGACTTCAGCCCCACTGGCCTGCAGCAACCGACGAATCAGGTTAATGGCAGCGTCGTGCCCATCGAAGAGGCTGGCAGCTGTAACAAAACGAATGCGGTGCTTGGGTTTATAGACACGCGGTTCCATAGCCCATTTCGATTTTTGCAAGCGCTTCCGTCCATAAAAAACAATGAACCCTGCTACAATGATTCAATCAGCCGATCAATAATACCACGGAAATCTGGAATAGTCCGGACGGCGCTTCTCCAGGAAGGCGTCTCGTCCTTCCTGTGCCTCTTCGGTCATATACGCCAGACGCGTGGCTTCGCCAGCGAACAACTGCTGGCCGATGAGTCCGTCGTCGATCAAATTAAAAGCATATTTGAGCATTCGAATGGCCGTCGGGCTTTTCTGGTTAATCGCGGCGGCCCATTCCAGGGCAACCTCTTCAAGTTGTTCGTGGGGGACCACGGCGTTGACCATCCCCATCTGGTAAGCTTCCTCGGCTGTATAAGTACGCCCCAGGAAAAAGATTTCACGCGCGCGTTTTTGTCCCACCATACGGGCCAGGTAGGCTGACCCAAAGCCCCCATCAAAGCTGGCCACATCCGGGTCGGTCTGTTTAAACAGGGCGTGCTCTCGACTGGCAAGTGTCAGGTCACACACCACGTGCAGGCTGTGTCCTCCTCCGACGGCCCACCCGGGCACCACAGCGATCACTACCTTGGGCATGAAGCGGATCAATCGCTGGACTTCCAGAATGTGCAGTCGGCCCATGCGGGCTTTGGCCGCAGGCGTGTCGTCTCTCTCGTCATATTGATACCCCGAGGGTCCACGCACACGCTGATCCCCACCGGCTGAGAAGGCCCATTTACCATGCTTTTTCGAAGGGCCGTTGCCCGTCAGCAGCACCACCCCGACATCCGGCGTCTGACGTGCATGGTCAAGTGCCTGATAGAGCTCATCGACCGTTTTCGGGCGAAAAGCATTGAGGACTTCCGGGCGGTTGAAGGCAATACGTACCGTACCCTGATCCTTGGCGCGGTGATAGGTAATATCCTCAAACTGAAAGCCTTCGACTTCAATCCAGCGATCGGGGTCAAAAATCGCCGAAACCATTGTGATCACTCCGCTTTTCGTGAAACACCTTGTGCTTGCGGCAGGGGCAATATAGCATGAAGGGGACCTCTCCTGCTATAGATTTTCAGGCCAGGCCAGTGCCCAGACGTACCCTTCACGCAGGTTGGCTACAACGCGCCAGCGCCTACCATCTTCCAGGCAGACCCACCCCTGCGTCGGTGCCTCAAGGGCCAGGCGCAACCGCCGCGGCGAGCAGCGCAGTCCGACCCCCAGACCTTTCAGCACCGCCTCCTTCAAGGTCCAGCACCAGATGGATGCCAGTTCGGGCTTTCTCTGGAAATAACGCAGCACCGAATATTCGTCCGGGTGCAGAACGTAACGATAGAGCTCTGATGGCCGTGGTTTGAGACGCTCCAGGTCGACCCCTACAGGGTGGCGGGCGGTCACCGCCAGGGCTACCTCGTCAGCATGGGCGATCGACACAAACAGGCCGGTGCCTGGCACGCAGGGGGGCTCATCAGGGCGTGCCACGATGGGCACGCGGTCGGGCGTCGTACCCAGGCGCTCGGCCAGCACCTGACGAGCGGCTGCACGCCCCAGCAGAAAAGAACGACGGCGCTGCACTCGTCGGAATCCTTCCAGTCGTCGACATTCGTCTGCTGAAAGCCACGTGCGCCACGTCGCTTCACGGGCTGGATCGTAGCGCAGCCAGCACCAGGTGATCGTCTCCGGCAGCATCATGCTTTCATCAACGAAAAAAGGCAGGGCTGGTGCCCTGCCTTTCACGGCTCCACGCAATCCCACAATTCAGGACGCCGCCACCTTCGCCACGGCTTCTTTGTAGTACTGGGCCACCTGGTCCCAGTTGACCACATTCCACCAGTTCTGAATGTACTCGGCACGGCGATTCTGATACTTCAAATAGTAGGCATGCTCCCAGACATCCAGTCCCAGGATAGGGGTATGTCCCTGCATGTAGGGGCTGTCCTGGTTGGGCAGTGAATAGACCTGAAGCTTGCCGTTTTCGTCCACAACCAGCCAGGCCCAGCCACTCCCAAAGCGGCCCGCAGCCTCGGCCGAAAACTTCTCCTTGAAGGTTTCGAACGAGCCAAACGTCGATTGGATGGCCTCGGCCAGTTCACCGGTGGGTTCACCACCACCGTTGGGCTTCATGATCGTCCAGAACAGGCTGTGGTTGGCATGCCCACCACCGTTGTTGCGCACAGCCGTACGGATCGCCTCGGGCACTTCATCGATACCGCGCAGCAACGCCTCGATCGACTTTTGTTGCAGCTCTGAATGGCCCTCAAGCGCCTTATTCAGCTTGTCCACATAGCCCTGATGGTGCTTCGTGTAGTGAATTTCCATCGTTTTTGCGTCGATGTAGGGCTCGAGGGCATCATACGGATAGGGCAACGGGGGCAGCGTAAAAGCCATAGCGTCTCCTCGATTTGGTTTTGGGGTGCTGTGCTTCAGATCGCCGCAGCGTTCCTCCCACGGGGAAAGTTCTAACGGAAAAAACGCAAAGAAAGTTTTCCGGGTTAACCAGATCGTAACACTTCGAGCAATCGATGATAATCGCGTGTGCTGAGCTTACCTTGCGCTCGCAGTCGCGCCAGGGCGGCCTGCACCGCTGCATGATCGGTTTGTGCATTGGAGGGGTCATGCGCCATCGGAGCACGCAACATCGCCTCCTGTAGAAAACGCGCCACGTAGGGGGCTGCTCTGGGCTTACCGGAAAAATCCATTGAGAGTGTGAACGTGGCGCGGCCGCGGTTAACCTGCAGTTCAATCCGTCGCCCCCCCAGCAATCGCCGCTTCAACGCAACGCCCACAAGATCTTCGTACAGGACGGTCTGAGAGGGCTCCAGATCTATATTCTGGAAAATAAACCGATCGCGCAAAAAAACGGCTCCGTCTCGTCCCGTCCCCATCCATGTGGCATCGTAGAGGGCCAGCACTTCGTGCGGCGCCACTCCATGTGCATAGTCGGCCAACGCGCCCCGGAGCCGGTCTTCGGGAATCTCCGGAGCCACGAACAGTCCCCACTGTGGTGCATGGGGAATTAGCTCACGAATCAACGCTTCCATAGGCCCTCACACCTTTCGACGTAGCCGGGCCGCAAAAGCTCCATCCATTTGATCACGAGGCGGCCAGGTAGCAAAGAAGCCTTCTTCCGTGACCATCTCGGCCGGCACCCAGGGCTCCACGCTCTCCACAGTAAACTCCGGATGCCGGGCCAGGAATGACCGGACACGCACTTCATTCTCTTCCGGCTCGATCGTACAGGTGCTATAGACGAGTACGCCGCCAGGACGCACCAGCCGGCCCGCGGCTTCCAGCAGCTCGTCCTGCAGTCGAACCAGCTCGTCCAGGTCTTCCGGACGGCGATGCCAGCGCAAGTCGGCGCGTTTTGCCAGCACTCCCAGACCGGAACAGGGAACATCCAGCAGCACCCGATCTGCCTTCAGGTCAGGATAGCGCTCCGGCACCTGGCGCAGGTCGATCGCTTCGACCTCGATGCTGGTCAATCCCTGCTGCAGCGCTGCCTTTCGAATCAATTCCGCTCGCCGGGGATGTACGTCGAAAGCTACCACACGTCCGTGGTCACGCATGCGCGTAGCAATATAGGTCGTCTTGCCGCCAGGAGCTGCACAGGCATCCACGATGGTCTCCTCTGGATGTGGATCCAGTAGGCGTACAATCAACCCTGCACTTTCGTCCTGAACCGTTAACAACCCCTTCTCGATCAGTCGATCTTGCAGGATCGGCCCCAGACGCCGCACCCGAATGAAATCGTCCAGTATCGGTGATGGCTCGGCTTCGACGCTTCGGTCAGCCAGGCGGTGCAGCACCACGTGGCGCGCAATACGATCGGTACGCACGCGTACGCCAAACCAGGGGCGTTCGTTGTAGTAGCGCAGGAGCGCCTCGGTGCTGTCCGCCCCGTACCGGTCCAGCCATCGGCGCACCACCCACGTTGGATGCGCGTAGCGAATGGCCAGATCTTCAGCCAGATCGCCCGTCTGCGGCTGCGGCAAAAAGTCGCGCTGGCGCAACAGGGTTCGGAGCACCGCATTGACAACGGCGCCGGCCCGGGGACGCACAAGCTTCCGGGCCAGTTCAACGGCTTCATGCAGGACTGCATAGGGCGGTGTATCCGTAAAGAGTAATTCATAAAGCCCCAGCCGCAGGATCTGTCGCAATTTGGGTTCTATACTGTCGTAGCGTCCCCGGTAGACCTGTGCCAGTAAAAAGTCGAGCCAACGGCGCCAGCGCGTTACACCGGCAACATACTCCGTGGTCCGTCGACC
Organism: Rhodothermus sp.; assembly: GCA_030950375.1. Lineage (GTDB taxonomy): Bacteria > Bacteroidota > Rhodothermia > Rhodothermales > Rhodothermaceae > Rhodothermus. Next base: position 157,745 of record JAUZRN010000019.1, read on the forward strand.
AGCTTCAGGTTCCAGCTCATCGGTCAGGCCCGCTGACGTCAGTCGATTGGCATAGGCCTGGTCCGTTTCAATGCGCATCAGCAGGCGCACGGCCTCCCGGCGAGCCGGATCCAGACGTTTACGCGACCTTCGCACACGCGACATTGGCATGGACAACGATCACCCCTGTGGCTTTAACAAGAGGAGCCCCTGACAAAGTATCAGAAGAACTCGTTATATGGAGGCGTCCCCTTGACCCGGAAGTAAACGAATTGCAATAACGGAAGAGTTTCCTCCGGACGTGTATCGTACTGCAAACGCTCGTCAATCCAGACCCGCATGCGCACCCCGGCCGCGCCGGGAAGCAACCGGGCAAAGAATCGTTCTCGTAGTCGAATATCGTACCGCTGCTCATAAGGCAGCTGGATCTGCAAGGTATCCGCTGTTAACAGGTACACCACCAGCGTGTCACGAAGCGGTGTGCCAAATTCGTCCAGCACAGCGGTCCGCTGCAGCAAGAAATTGGCTGAAGTGACCAGCACCAAGGTGCTGTCCGTGGTTCCTTCAATACGAAGCCGTGCTTCTTCCGGGGCGTCCTGTCCCCTGAAAAGATCACAGGCTCCCAGCAAAAGCAAGCAGCCTATGCTGCCCAGCTTCAGGCTATAACCCCATCCACGCATCATACTGCCCAAACGCTTGTCTCAGGGAAAAAAGAAAAGTGGAGGTGCCGGAGACAGGCTCCGGCACCTCCATTTCACTCACACCCACCGCTCAGGTTCAGTCAATATATGGATTCGCACGGCGCTCGATAGCCGTGATGGGGAAGAAGGTCCCCGGTCGACGCATCGCCGTCCCTTCCGGCCGCCATTCAGGCGAAGGATCATCGAAGCGATAATGATCCGCCAGACGCCGCCCCTGCAGGAACAGGTAGGCCTGCCGGCTGAACCGAAGCATATCGATGGGATCGATCCCTGAA